>CAZJCN010000065.1:0-12279 GCA_964544195.1 uncultured Phycisphaeraceae bacterium
ACCGGATCGCGGCGGACGTGGGTCGGCGGATCGACGAAAGCTCACCGATGCTGGATGCCCGGCTGCACGACGGGTCGCGCGTCAACGCGATCATCCCCCCACTGTCGATCGACGGCCCGACGATGAGTATTCGGCGATTCGGGACGGTGCAGATCGATCAGGATGAACTCATCGAGCTGGGCACACTCACCCCGGAGATGTGTCAGTTCCTCAGCGCCTGCGTCAAAGCAAGGATGAATATCCTGATCTCCGGCGGGACCGGTGCGGGCAAGACCACGCTGTTGAACCTGATGTCGAAGTGGATCCCGGATCGGGAGCGACTGGTCACGATCGAGGATGCGGCTGAACTGCAGCTTCAACGTGAACATGTTGTCCGACTGGAGACCCGGCCGCCGAACATCGAAGGTCAAGGCCAGGTGACGCAACGAGACCTGTTGCGCAACGCGCTGCGTATGCGTCCGGACCGGATCATCATCGGCGAGGTGCGGAGTGCCGAGGCGTTGGACATGCTCCAGGCGATGAACACGGGGCATGAAGGCTCGATGACCACCGTCCACGCCAACAACGCGCGAGACGCCACACGCCGTGTCGAGAACATGGTTTCCATGGCCGGGCTGAATTACCCCGTTCGTGCGATCCGCGAACAGATGGCCTCTGCCCTGGACATCATCATTCATGCCGATCGATTGACCGGCGGCAAGCGGAAGCTCATCACCATCTCCGAAATCACAGGCATGGAGGTCGACCAGATCTGCATCCAGGATCTGTTCGTGTTCCGACAGACCGGGCTGAGTGAAGACGGGCATGCGGAGGGGTATTTCGAAGCCTGCGGTGTGCGCCCACAGATCCTCAATCGCATCCATGCCGAGGGGATCGACTTGTCGCCGGATCTGTTTAAACGGCGTCGTCTGACATCACACGCGGCGGTGGCATAAGGAGTGAAGTTTCGTGTCTGACCTGGTGTTGACAACCCGACAGATCATGCTTGCCGGCGCGGCGTTCGGACTGGTGATCTCCCTGTGGATGATCAGCCTACTGATCGTATCGATGCGTCGGACCGAACGTGAAAAAGCGGTTGCACGCCGTCTGGGTGAGATCACGGACACGGCGGGCCAGATCCGGGTGCTGCGGTTGTGGCGCGAAGGGAAGGAAGTCACCACGCTGGTTCCAACCGAGCGGGCCTGGCGTATCTACTGGCGGCGTTTGAAACAGATCCCACGTGACGCGGGTTGGGAAACCCCGATCCAGTCGATCCTGCTGGGTCTGATCGGTGTGGCAGTTCTGCTGTGCACGATCACGGTCGCGGTAACGGGCAACTGGATCTCGGGGATCGGGGTGGTACTGGCGGTGCCGGTAGTGTTCACGATCTATACCAAGTTCCGCATCAGCCGACACGCGGCCGTCTTTGAGCGGCAGTTTGCCGATGCGTTGCAGTTGCTGTCTCGATCACTGAAAGCCGGCCATCCGCTTGGTGGCGCGTTCCGGCTGGCGGCGGAGGAAATGGGGGCCCCGGTCAGCGAGATCTTCGCACGCATCTGCCAGGAGCAATCCCTAGGCATCAGCCTGGAGCAGTCGTTGAGGACGGCGGCGGATGAATCAACGAGTGAGGACCTCAAGCTGTTCGCCACATCGGTCGGCATCCAGCTGCGAACCGGTGGAAACCTGGCGGACATGATGGACCGACTGGCGGCGGTGATCCGTGAACGCATCCGGCTGGCTCAGCGCGTGCGGGTTATCTCGGCGCAGACCCAGTTCAGCAAGCGGATCCTGCTGACGCTGCCGCTGCTGATGCTGTTGGTCCTGAGCATCCTCAATCCGGCTCACCTGATGCCGTTGTTCGAGACGACACTCGGGCACTACATGCTTCTGGCTGGGGGCGTGGCGATGCTGCTGGGATGGTGGACGATGAATCATATGGCCAAGCTTCGTTACTGATAACTGATAAGGGATCACCACCTCGGAGACGCAGACTTTGACACAGATTCTGGTTCCAATCCTGGTGTTCATTTCCGTCAGCGCGATCGGCGCGGCGGTGTTGATCGGCCGATCCGCGAAGCAAGCCCGGCTGCGGCTTCGGGTGGAGCAGTTCGGGCCGGTCTCAACGACGATGGGCGTGGAGGAGGAGTCCGGTGCGGGGCTGCGTCGAATCATCGAACAGATCGGCTCACGTTTCATGCCCTCGGACAACACGGGCGTGATGCAGAAGAGCATGGCGCAGGCGGGCTTCTTCTCCCACGCCGCTCCCGCGATTTACATGGGGGCCCGCCTGATCTGCCTGACTCTCGGCCTGATGATCGCAGCGGTGTTCGTATTGCCCATGGCGTTGTCGGTATTCGTCAAGGTCATGCTGATCCTCGGCGGCGGGTGGCTTCTGTCACTGATCCCGAGCCTGTACGTCGATCTGAGGCGGAGTCAACGCGCCACAGAGATCCGCCACCATCTCCCGGACGCGGTGGACATGCTGGAGATCTGCGTCAGCGCGGGCATGGGCCTGGATATGGCCTGGAACTCGGTAGCGGAAGAGATCCGGCGTGTCAGTCCGATCCTGGCGGACGAGATGGCGTTGACCAATCTCGAGATCCACCTCGGGGCGACACGGGCCGATGCGATGCGCCACATGGCCCAACGGACCGGGTCAGATGATCTGAACTCATTAGTCAGCACGCTCGTGCAGTCGGAACGATTCGGGACGGCTGTCAGCGACGCGTTGCGTACGTTTGCGGTGTCTATGCGTGAGCTGCGCCAGGTACGGGCCGCGGAGTCCGCGGAAAAGATGGGTGTCAAGATGCTGTTCCCGATGATCGCTTTCATTCTGCCCGCGATCCTCATCGTGATGGGCGGGGGTGCGATCATCAAGATTATGGAGATGTTTCGGGCGCTATAGGGATTTTTCCGACGAGCCTTAAGGAGCCAGTCATGCGAAGTCTATGTGTTATCACGATTACCCTGGCCGCCGTGTTGGGCGCCTGTAACTCGCGACAATGGCCTGAGCCCAGCCGCACCACGATGAACAGCTGGAGTGTCAACGAGTACCACCGGGATTCCATCGAAGCGGCGATCGTGTCCCAGCACACGCTGTACCCGTACCACTTTGTGCGCAACAGCGCCGAATTGAATGAACTGGGTGAGCGTGACCTGAACGTGCTGGCTCGCCACTACTCTGATCATCCCGGCCGACTGAATCTTCGCAGGGCTGACACCGTCGCTGATCTGTATGACGCGCGGTTGGAAACGGTCCGAGCACGGCTCGCCGACAGGGGCGTGGACCTTGATCGGGTCAGGATCGCCGATCACGCACCGGGGGGTGACGGCATGAGTTCTGATCGCGTGCTGCTCATCCTTGACGAGAAGATGGACCAGCCTTTGACTGACAAAGACACTCTTTCAACTTTCCGGAGCAATTGAACCGGACTCGTGTGAATTCAGAAAGCAGGTTTCATATGAATTGCCATGACCGCCAGATCCTGTTCGCGTTGATGTCACTGATCTGTGTCGCCTTGTCAGGTTGTGCCAGCCAGCAGGGCTACACGGAAACCTCGTCGAACCCGATCGTGGACGAGTTCACCGCCGGGCGTGACCGTGAGCCGACAGCCCAGACGCTTTACGCGATGTCGAGGCTCCTTGTGGTGCGTGATCGGGAGCCCCAGGCCGAGTTCGTGCTGACCCGCGTAATCGAACGGTATCCCGAATACGTCCCGGCCTACGTCGATCTGGCGGAAATCCAGATGCGTCGGGGGGCAACCGCGGAGGCGATGGCCACGCTGCGAGCCGGGCTGGAGATCGCTCCCGGGAATCCAGTGCTGACCAATAACCTGGGCGTCTGCCAGATGATGGACGAGGATTACCCGTCGGCACTATCGAGTTTCACTGCCGCTTCCGAGGCGGCACCTGGCGTACCGCGGTACCGGGCAAATGCCGGCGTCGCCGCGGCGTTGATGGGTGACTACGACCATGCGTTGGCCTGTTTCATGGCTGTCCACAGCCCGGAAGACGCGCACCGGAACCTGGCCGTGATCTGCCGTGCCAACGGGGACGAAGCCAGAGCAGATGAAGAGTTCCGCCTCGCCAATAAGCTGCAGAAACCTTAACCGATGACCCGTGGATATCGCCCGTACAACTTACGTTCTCCCCTAGCGAAGGATGATGCCATTTTTATTGACGCACCCATCCAGCCCCGAGTCAACCACCCTCGCCCGCGCCTGATCGAGGTGGCGGGGGTCATGGCTCCCGGAGCGCCGAATGAGATGGACGCTGTGGGGATACCGTTTGAACAGCTCGAAGCGCTCATCCTCAAGTCCGTTCACGCGGTGCCCCACTTCACCACCGACTGGGTTGCGGGACAAGTGTGCCTGCCTCGCATGCTGGCGTCGGAAGTGCTTGACCGCTTGATGGTGGACCGGATGGTGGAAGTGATCGGGCAGGACGGCCCACTGTCGTATCGCTGGGCCGTTACGGACAAGGGAAGACAACGTGCGGTGCGGATGCTGGAGATCTGCGGATACGTGGGGCCGGCACCGGTATCCGCCGATGCGTACACCACGATGACGGAATGGCAGTGTGACCACCTGCCCGACGTCTCACCGAAGGATATCGCCAAGATCGGCCAATCGCTGGTGCTGTCCAATGAGGCGATCGAGATCGCGGGCCTGGCCGCCCTCTCACAAAGGAGCCTGTTTCTCTACGGCCCGCCCGGCAACGGTAAAACCACAATCGGTTACCTCCTGAATCGCTGTCTGAAAGGTGAACTGTGGATCCCACACAGTATCGCAGTGGGTGACAATGTGATCCGGATATACGACCCGCAGGTCCACGAAGATGCATCCCTGACCTGCTCGAACGAAGAGGAAGCGCAGATTGACCGCCGATGGGTCCGAATCAAGCGCCCGTTTGTGATCGCGGCCGGTGAGCTTCAGCTGGAAGACCTCGATCTGGCATACTCCAAGACCCTGTCGTACTACGAGGCTCCGCTGCATATGAAAGCCAACGGCGGGATCTTCATGCTGGATGATTTCGGGTACCAACGGATCAATCCGTTCCAGCTGCTCAACCGCTGGGTATTTCCACTGGAACATGGCGTGGACTTCCTGACATTGCGGACCGGGCAGAAGCTGTTTGTCCCCTTCCGACAGATGCTGGTGATATCGACCAACCTGGACCCCGAATCAGTCATGGAGCCGGCGATCCTGCGACGGATCGGGTACCGGCTGTTTCTTGGGAACCCCGACGGACCGGAGTATGCCCAGATTTTCCGAAGGTATCTGTCACGCTATGGCCTGACTGCGGATGATGACCTGATCGAATCGCTGGTCGATCGTCACGAAAGAGAAAACAAGCCGATGCGAGGCTGCATCCCGCGCGACCTGATCGAGCGCGTGCGTGATATCTGCCGATACCGAGGCCACCCGTTCCGCGTCGATGATGAACTGATCGACCTGGCATGGCACGGATACTTCGGCAGCGAGGAACTGGATGACGAGGATGGGCATACCTGGCGGTGACCACCTCTATCGATCGAGTCGTCATATCGCACCATCTTTCGGGCGCTTCGCTCTGTTGCTCTGATTCGGCTCAGTAGACATCCCGTTGATAGCGTTTGGCCTCGGCTAGTTTCTTGACGTAGGTGTTGGCGTCGGATTCATTCATGCCGCCGTGTTGGGCGATGATCTGCACCAACGCGGCGTTGACATCCTTGGCCATGCGTTTGGCATCCCCGCAGACGTAAATGTGGGCGCCACGTTCAAGCCAGTCCCACAGTTCCTTGCCGTGCTCCTTCATGCGGTCCTGGACATAAATCTTTTCGGATTGATCGCGAGAGAAGGCGGTGTCGAGCCGTGTAAGCAGGCCGGTCTCAAGATAGTTTTCCAGCTCGCTTCGGTAGAGGAAGTCGTGTTGACTTCGGCGATCGCCAAAGAACAACCAGTTGTCGCCGGCGGCATGACGGGCCTGGCGTTCCTGCAGAAAAGCACGGAAGGGCGCGATGCCGGTCCCAGGGCCGATCATGATGATCGGCAGGCTGTCGTCGTCGGGCAATCGGAAACCGTGCGACTTCTGGACGAAGACTTTGACCGGGTCGCCGGGAGCCAGCCGTTCGGCAAACATGGTGGAAGCCACGCCTTTGCGCAGCCGGCCATTGAGCGTGCAGGTTACTTTGCCGACAGTCAGGTGGACCTGGGTCGGGAAGGCTTTGGGCGAGCTGGCGATGGAATAGAGCCGAGGCTTGAGCGGCTCAAGCACAGCCAGGATATTCGCGGCAGGCGGGCGGATGGCCGGGAACTGCTGGATGAGGTCCAGCACGTCCATCTCTGCCATGCGGTCGTCATTGCGAGCCAGCTCTCTAAGTGCGGGCAGGTCGCCGTTGTTGGTCTGGTTGATAAAGACGCTGACCAGCGACTCATCAAAGTTCTTCAGATCTGTGTGATGTATCAAGGCATCGCGGAGAGTGGTGACCGTACCCGTCGGAGCGGTGACCTGTTCGTTCGGATCGGCGTCCAGCGCGTGGATTATGGCGTCTGCCAGCTCGGGACAATTGCTGGGATAGACCCCAAGCGCATCGCCCGGCTCGTAGGTCAGCCCGCTGTCTCCAAGGTCGATGACGACGTGTCGCGTGTCCTTGTCCGATTCAGGTGCGTTCAGCGGAGACGACTCCAGCACGGCAGCCTGGAGCGGGTTTCGTCTGGAGTATGTGTTGGAGGGGGTATTATCCGATGCGCCGATCGTGGGAGCGACGGGCACAGTCCCGGTTGATGGGCCGGCGGGTTGTTCCGCCAGGATCTTTTTCAGGGCCTTGACTGTTTCCCGCCCGCCGGGCTCACACAGCTTGATGTTGGTTTCCTCGCCGTTGGCGATGGCTTCGGCATAGGTCTGGCATACGTAGCCACACGTCCCGCAATCCAGCTGTGCCATGGCCGCCATCAGCCGACGGCTCAAAGGTTTTCCCTCTGCCAGCGCCAACCGTTCGTCGATCGGCATCGCCGGGTCATGCCAAGAGAAAGTGTCGTCGCTTTCTTCTGTCGTCTCGGTCGGTTCATCGGCAACAAGACTACGGGCGACTGAAGCAAGATCGGCCCTGTTCTCACCCCGAACGGATTGCATATTGATCAACCCGGCAAAAAATCCGTTCAGCCAGGCACGCTGTTCCGTGCTGAATGGTGCGGTCTCCGGGATCAGATCAATCGTACTCATACATTCAACTCCTTCATGCAATCGCGAGCTGACTCACGCAACGTGTCGATATCCATACGTGCTGTAAACGACGCGAACGATTCATCCGGCGTGTTTCGACCTGACTGATAAGCGGTCAGGAGCGACTCGATCATGGGCGGCAATGCTTCGAACGGTACGGCCCGAGCGTACTCCCTGGCGATAGCCCGTTCGTTTCCGAATCCACCCCCGATGAAGACGTGGTAGCCTTCCACTGGGTCGACGTCGGCATCCGGATCGGCCCCCGGCGGATCAACCTTGGCGCCGAGTAATCCGATATCGCCGATGTAATGCTGGGCACAGGAATGATGACACCCGGTCAGGTGGATATTGACCGGCACATCGAGTTCCACCCTGTCCTCCAGGTATGAAACCAACTCCAGAGCGTGGCGCTTGGTATCGGTTGCGGCATACTTGCAGCCGGCGTTGCCCGTACACGCCACGAGTGACCCGCGCAGATTGGATGCTTCAGTGCTCAAGCCCAGGTCATGAATGGCTTGAACCGCGGCTTTGATGCGATCATCAGGAACCCCGCTGATCAACAGGTTCTGCCAGACGGTCAGGCGGATCATGCCGTCACCGAAGGTATCCGCAATCCGAGCGATGCCTCGCATCTGTTCAGCCTGTATCCGCCCGACAGGCAACACAACCCCGATGTAATTCAACCCGTCCTGTTTCTGGGGGTGGACTCCGACATGTCCGCGATCATCAATCGGGCCCCGAGGTTCACAACACTCAAGCGGGAAACGACGAAGCTTGAACGGCAAGAGCTCCTGAACATGCTCGATAAACTTCTCAAAGCCCCAGTCGTCGAGCAGGTACTTCAGCCGAGCTTTTTTACGGTCGGTCCGATTGCCGTGTTGGATAAACACCCGGACGACAGCCTCGGCTACGGGGATACACTGCCACGGGTCCAGCATGACCTGTGTATCACGGGCGAAGTCCTTGTGACCGGTGATCCCACCCAGCGCCAGGCGAAAATACACGCCGGCAGGGGTATCCGGTCTGGCATGATCTACACCGACGCGCACGGCGCTGAAGCCGATATCGTTGGTATCTTCCAATGAAGCCACTCGGCCGCCGCCGTCGAAGGCAATGTTGAACTTACGAGGCAGGCCGTACATATGACGGTGGTTGAGGATGTAGTGATGCAGCTCCCTAACGAGGCCGGTCGTATCGATCAGTTCCTGCGGATCGATCCCTGCGGTGGGACTGGCGGTGATGTTTCGGATGTTGTCCGCGCCGGACCCTCGCGTGATGATGCCAAGATCCGCCAGACCGGTCAGCAGCGTAACCGCCTTATCGGGGGGAATCAGCCGGATCTGCATGTTGGCTCGTGTCGTCAGGTCCGCGTAGCCTCCGCCACAGTATTCACTGAGGTCGGCGATACCGCGCATCTGCCAACTCCGGACGAATCCGCCGGGTAAACGCAGACGACACATGAACGCATTCTGAGCCGGGGCCACATAGAACAGGCCGGATGCTTTGTAAAGAAATACATCCATCCCCTTTGGGAATTCGCCCTTATGGGCCGCTTCACGGAGCTGGTCCCACATATCCAGAGGGTTTTTCTCCCGTTTGGCTTTTTCTTCGCTGCTGAGTTTACCGCCTGAAGCAACCTGCCGGTCCTGGGCTTCCCGGTGGAGCATCTCCAAAGATGCAGGCGTTGGGTCCGAATCCCCCCCGACTGTCACACTCACGCCGGGCGAAACATCCGCGTTCGCACTTCCTGAAAGGATCGGGAGTCCGATTACCTTGCGTGCCACTTCCGCGCCTAAGGTCAGGCCTTGTAAATAAGACTGTTGCTCTTTCGTAAATCCGCTGTCCGTATTCATAACTCCAAGTTCCTGGTAGGTGCCTGGCTACGACGACTCGGCAGGTGACGCGCAGCCGACAAAAACTCTGTTTATGCAAACCTGATGCCAACGGCCTTCAGCCCGATGGATACGGGATGGTGATCTTCGACGCGCTCACGGACTAGGCACAGCCCGGCCCCAACACCCCCTCGTTGCCCGCAACTTGAGCAGTCACCCGGCCAGTTTCACCCCTACCACCAGGTCAGGAATGAGATGTTTCATGATTCCCATACAACCATCTCAATCGAGAAATAACAGCGATAAAACCCATTTCTGACGCGTGATCAGGCGTACGTGCCGAGTTTCCCTATGTCAGCTTTGAATTAAATCGCCGTGACCAAAGAAGGCTGGCACAGCAATTGCGTAAATGCTGGCAGGTCCGGGCGGGTGTGTCCTGCTGTGATGCAGGTATATCCCGACCTATCAAGCAGTGACAAGGAAGGAGTAATTGAACATGACCCCCGCTTCAGTTGGCACAGGCAAGGCCACCGGAATAAAACTCTTCAGTCTGCGATCCCCGCAGATGAGAGCATTTCACATGTCGTGGTTCGCTTTTTTCCTGTGCTTTTTTGCGTGGTTCGGGATCGCTCCGCTGATGAAGGTGATCCGCGAGGAAATGGGCCTGACCAAAGACCAGATCGGCTGGCTGATTATCGGCTCGGTTTCCATGACCATTATTGCCCGACTGCTGATCGGCTGGTTGTGTGATCGAATTGGGCCGAGGCTTGCCTATACCTGGCTGCTGGTACTCGGATCGATCCCGGTGATGGGTGTGGGGCTGGCCCAGGACTTCACCACGTTGTTGATCTTCCGGCTGATGATCGGCTTCATCGGGGCATCGTTCGTCATCACGCAGTATCACACCTCAGTGATGTTCGCGCCCAATTGTGTCGGGACCGCCAACGCGACCACCGCGGGATGGGGCAACCTGGGCGGTGGTGTCACGCAGATGGTGATGCCGTTGCTGTTCGCCCTGTTTACCGGCGTGGTGGGCGTCAGCACATTCTGGGGCTGGCGGCTGTCGATGGTGGTTGCCGGGGCGGTCTGCATGTTGACCGGGATCCTGTATTACCGTTTTACTCAGGACTGCCCGGAGGGCAACTACAAGGACCTGCGTGCTGAAGGGCGGATGGAGAAACCTGAAAAGACCCGGGGCACGTTCATGGAAGCGGTGCGTGATCCTCGTGTCGCGGCGCTTTTCGTGATTTACGGCGCCTGCTTCGGGATCGAACTGACGATCAATAATGTCGCGGCGCTGTATTTCGTTGACTACTTCGAGTACTTCCAGAACATGGATACCGCCAAGGCCATCAGTATGGCCGGGGCCGTCGCGGCATTGTTCGGGCTGATGAATATATTTGCCCGCACGCTGGGTGGCTTCTTCGGGGACAAGTTCGGCATCCGCTGGGGGCTGAAGGGCCGGGTGACCTGGCTGTTCATGGTGCTGTTCTGTGAAGGGCTGGCCTTGATGCTGTTTTCGCAGATGTCAGTGCTGGCGTTGGCGATCCCCTGCCTGCTGATCTTCAGCCTGTTTGTACAGATGTCTGAAGGCGCGACGTTTTCGGTGGTGCCTTTCATCAACAAGCGTGCACTCGGTTCGGTCGCTGGGATCGTCGGAGCCGGTGGTAATGCCGGCGCAATGGCAGCGGGCTTTCTGTTCAAAGGCGCCCTGCCCTGGTCCACCGCCCTGCTGATCCTCGGAGCTATTGTGACCTGTATTTCATTCCTGGCGTTCACCGTCCGGTTCAGTGACAAGGCCGAGCACCACGCCCGCGAGGAACTGACGGACCTGTTGGGGCTGGGCGAGCCGGTCGTGGAACCGGTTCGTGTTCCGATCCGGTAATCGGTAGAAATTATCCAGCTGTATGATTCAGTCCAATACTACAACATTAACCGTTGACGGCCGGCCGTTGATCGAGGGGATGCTAGCCGAGGGGGAATCCCTGACCGCGGTCCAGCGTTTCAGCGAGATCCATGACCGGATGACTCATGGTGAAAAGCCGAAGCGTTACCGGGACCTGCTGCCCGGCCAGCGCCCCGGAAAGAGACAGCAGTACGCATTCGAGGTGGACCTCGACGCCTGCACCGGATGCAAGGCCTGCGTCGCTGCCTGCCATAACCTCAACGGGCTGGACCCCGAAGAAACCTGGCGGGACGTGGGGATACTAGTCAATTCCGGTCAATCCACCGGGCCGGCGATTCAGCACATCACCACGGCCTGTCACCACTGCCTGGAGCCCGCGTGCCTGGAAGGCTGTCCGGTTATGGCGTATGAAAAGGACCCGGTGACAGGCATCGTGCGACATCTGGATGATCAATGCATCGGGTGCCAGTACTGTGTATTGAAGTGTCCGTATGATGCGCCGAAATACAACGCCCGACTGGGCATCGTGCGCAAGTGTGACATGTGTACCGACCGGCTCGTTGAGGATGAGGCCCCAGCTTGTGTGCAGGGCTGTCCGACGCAGGCCATCCGCATCACCGTGGTGGATCAGCAGGACATTGAAAGTGAGGCGAGCGCAGGCCGATTCCTTCCCGATGCTCCGGACCCCGGGTACACACGACCGACGACCCGCTACCGAACCGGACGCGACCTGTCGCTGACCCATAAGGCCGACCACAACCGGGCCAGGCCGGAACACGCACATTGGCCTTTGATCATCATGCTGGTCCTGACACAGTTGTCGGTTGGCGGGTTTGCGATCGGCTGGTGGTTTCAGCAGTCGAGCAGGGTTCAGATCAATCAAACGGTCATGAATATTCACGCCGGTGTCGCATTGGGCTTTGGTCTGCTGGCGCTCGGGGCGAGCACGTTACACCTGGGCAGGCCGTTGTATGCTTACCGTGCTTTCATCGGATTGAAGACGTCCTGGTTGAGTCGGGAGATTGTCGGCTTTGGCATGTTCGCCAAGCTGGCGATGCTGTATTCGGCGTGCCTGTGGATGGCACCGGATCTCGCCGGGGGACAGGTCCGGAAGATCCTGGCGACATCGGTCGCGGTCACGGGCCTGGTAGCGGTGTTATGTTCAGCCATGATTTATCACGATACCCGCCGGGTGTTCTGGCGTGGACACCGCGTGATCGTCAAGTTTTTCCTGACAGGCACGATCCTCGGAGCTTCGTCCGCCTTGATAGCGGGTCTGTTGGCTTCGTTGCTTGATCCGACCACATCACGGTTGGACTTTCCGGCTCATTGGGGCCGACCCTTGTTGGGATTACTGAT
>CAZJCN010000066.1:0-12105 GCA_964544195.1 uncultured Phycisphaeraceae bacterium
CTCTTAAGCCCGTACGCCCCGTTATAGAACTGGCTGCATCCAAAACCAGCGAATAAAAACGCTGCCAGAACGGTTGTGCGTAGGAAGTTACGAGACGTCATGGCCTACCTTGGTTCAGGACTGAAAACCGAATCAATCGCTTAGCCGTTATCGGGACATCAACGGCCAACGCCTTAAGCAAAGGCCGACACTTGCCTTATCGGACGGGTTCGATGGATGGCTTGAAAGGAAGCGCAGGTATGCTTGGGTCTGATCTGAGAATAGCTCACACTATGAGATGAACAGACATCGCCTCTCCTGAGCCACTTGCCATAAGTAGCGAGAGCGGGTCTGATAACCTGTAAAACGATATGCTCGAATCACTGAATATGCTGGATTGGACTGCCTGGCTGACTCAGCCATGGCTTCGATGGCCAACCACCACAATCTACCTGGTACTCATGGCACTGATCGGCATGTACGGAGTGCACCGATACTGGCTCGTGCTGTTGTTCGACCGCCACCGGCATGACCGCCCACGCCCGGAACAATACTTCAACCCACTGCCCCGCGTCACCGTTCAACTGCCCATGTTTAATGAAGGACGAGTTGCCAGCAGAATCATCGACGCGGCATGCCGCCTTGATTATCCCCGCGACCGGATACAGATACAGGTACTCGACGATTCCAACGACGGGTCCTTGTCACAAGTGGAAGATCGCGTGAATTATTGGCAGGCACGCGGGGTGGATATCCAACTTCTGCACCGAACCGACCGGACAGGCTACAAAGCGGGTGCATTACAATCGGCACTGCCGCACGCCAAGGGCGAACTGATCGCGATCTTTGATGCGGATTTCATCCCTCCCCCCTCCTTCCTCAGGCGGACAGTCCATTATTTCACAGACCCGAAGCTGGGCATGGTCCAGACACGCTGGACACACTTGAATCGCGACGACTCAGTGTTGACACGAGGCCAGGCTATCTTCCTGGACGGACACTTCGTCATAGAACACGCCGCGCGTAACCGATGTGGTGCCTGGATCAATTTCAATGGTACTGCCGGGATCTGGCGGCGTGAAGCGATCGAATCGGCCGGGGGCTGGCAACATGATACGCTCACCGAAGATGTCGACCTGTCCTATCGGGCACAGTTGGCGGGGTGGACGTTCCTGTTTCTGCCTTGGGTTCGATGTCCGGCCGAACTGCCACCCGAGATCAATGCTTTTAAGAGTCAGCAGCACCGCTGGACCAAAGGTTCGATTCAGACGGCGATCAAATTACTGCCGAGACTGATGCGTGCCCGCGTTAAACCGAGAATCAAGGTTGAGGCCTTTTTCCACCTCACCAGCCCGATGGTTTACCTATATGTAACTCTCCTGGCGGTACTTTTTTATCCTGTTATCGCCATGAACATCAATCCATTTGGAGGACTGTGGTATGGACCGGTGCTGGGCATGGGGCTCTTTGCCTTGGGAACGGTTTCCGCAGCGGTCTTTTACATCACAAGCCAACACGCCCAAGGACGCAGTGTCTGGAGCACGATTGCACAGATTCCAGTGCTGATGGCAATAGGAATCGGAATCGCATTAAATAATTCCATCGCCTGCATCGAAGCCTTACTCGGCCACCAAAGTCCATTCGTGCGAACACCCAAATACAATGTCCAAGACCTCCCAAGCCAGCAGCGCAAAGCACAGACGATAGGCCCCGTCATCCCGATTCCGGACCTGAAGCGTTCCGTCTGCCTGATCGAAACAGGAATGGGCATCTACATGCTTCTGTGCATTTGGATGTCCTTGCATACCGGGCACAGTGCTGTCAGCATCCCGTTTCTGTGCTTGTTCGCTTCAGGATACTTCTATGTCGGGCTTACAAGCTTTTGGACCCATCTGATGGCGGCCAGACCAACGCGACAGACTATCACACTCGCCACTTAACGATTATTAGTCGAGTTCTTCTTTTTCAATCGGTAACATGGTGGGCATCATGACTAGCCAGTTACCGACGGAAATACAACGTATAGATACCCCGAGTGGGATTCTGTATGAATTGCCAAGAAGGCAGATCGGATGTCTGCGCTTTCTGGCCTTACCGATGATACTGATCGGTTTCGTATTCGTCGGAGCCGGCCTTTATCCCCTCCTGATCGAATCCGGCTTGGCAGACTGGGCACTCCGTCGAGCCGGTAAACCTTTCAACCTGTTTCACCTTTTACTCGGTGGGGTGTTCTTCTGCACCGGCCTGCTCCCAGTCTACTTGGGTTGGCTTCTGGCAGGTGGACATAGCACGATTGAGCTGCGAGATGATCGACTGGTTGCTACACAGCAGCATGGCCCCATCCGATGGCGAAGGACTATCCCAATCTCAAAAATCAAGCGATTCCAGGTCAAGTCGTCGAATATCAGCGAGTCACAACTTGCAGTTGACTCAGCCCTTAGCGCGCTGAATGTGGTGTTGACTGACGGCCGGTTGAGAAACCTCGCTTGGGGCTATCCCAAAAACATGCTGAAAGCTCTGGCGACCAACCTGGCAAAGGAATATGTCCTTATTCACGGTACCCCGTTACTGGATAAAGACAATCCGATGAAATTAGTGGAGGAACGTACGCTTGGACAGGACCGGATGAGAGAGTGGGAGGTAACGGACGAATCAACTGCCTTTGATGATCAAGACACCATCCCGCTTTTACCCGCTGATTCCGCCATCCGACTTGAAAAGCATGATGCAGGCCTCACTATCACAATACCACCTGTCGGGATACGCAAAGGCGCTAAGGGGCTTTTCGGGTTTTCGATCTTCTGGAATGTATTTATGGCTGTCTTTACCGCGTTCTGGTTTGGAGCCGGGGGTTTCAAGATAGGTTGGGAGCTGGTGATCATCGCGTGTTTCTTGCTGGTGTTCTGGAGTGTCGGGATCGGAACACTTCTGTCCAGCATCAATGCCGGTCGACGTCAAGCCATTCTCGATATCGTCGGTGACACATTATTGATTACTGAGCGAAACCTGTTCAAAACAAAGCAGACCGAAATACCGCAGGACAACATCCGGTCGATCCGGATGGGGCCAAGCGGCACAGAAATCAACGACATCCCCGTCATGAACCTGCAGATCCGCCTGAAAAAGGGGAAAAAGATCGGCTTGTTCAGCCAATTAACCAATGATGAACTGGCATGGATTGCAGCAACGCTCCGACATGCCCTGAACGTCCCGGCACGATAATTCAGACCGGTTCAGACAATACCTGATCCACTCTGGCGATCACAGATTCAAACGCAGAATCATCCAACACAGGGACAGCGCCGTCGTCATCCACCACATCTTCCGGGTGTAAAGCAACCCAACTCCTGCAACCAGCGTATTCAGGACGTAGCGGAACAGATACAGGTTGTTCAAGTCGAAATACTCGTACCGCGATCAGATACAGCGGACGTTCAGGCTTGTAATTGAAACGCATGTCAATCTGCTTGGATGACCAGCAATGCAGGTCTTCGAGACAGTCAAACGTCCTGCGTGACGGCACCTGCCAGACACGGGCCGCTTCGGCTATTGCCTGAATCCGAATCAAATCGAACTCTCCTTGGAGTGGGCGGATTCGATCTCGATATGAAGGCTTAAGCATCTCAGCACGCTGGTGTTCATGCGAAGGGAACAATACAAACCTAGGGCACTCAAGTTCAAAAACACCCGGCCCGCCCGATTCGTGAATCCCTCCCTTGCGCAACAACAAGCACAGCTCACCTGAGAGCATCAGGTCACATACAACAGCCCATTCTTTCAGTGCGATATCAATCACGATCGTCACGACGCGCGATAGAGAAACTCATCACAAGAACATTGGGGAACCCCATTCAATAACGGCATGGTCACATACGCTCCACCGTCTCGATACCCAACAACTCCAGCCCGAGCTTAAGTGTTCGTGCGACCAGATGACAGAGCCCCAAACGGCTATCACGTTCCTCGACTTTTTCCGCGGTCAATACGGGACAACGTTCATAAAACTTGTGGAACGCTGATGCCAGTTCATACAGGTAAGTACATAAGCGGTGAGGCTCAAGGCTTTCCGCCACGCCCGCCACAATCTGCGGGAACTGAAGCAGTTGCAGCGCCAAAGCCCTCTCCGCTTCCTGCGTTATCGTGATTGACCGGCCTTTCAGGGAATCCGGGGCGACTTCGCCTTTACGGAAAATCGAACGGATGCGAACATAAGCGTTGATCAGATAGGGAGCCGTGTTGCCCTCAAGCGCGAGCATCCGATCCCAATCAAACACATAATCCTTGATCCGGTCATTGCTGAGGTCAAAATACTTGACCGCACCGACACCCACGACTTGTGCAATGGAGTTCCGCTCATCTTCAGGCAGGTCCGGGGCCTTAGTCTCGATCACTTTTTTGGCACGTTCAACCGCTTCATCCAGAACATCCGCGAGACGGACTGTCCCTCCCTCACGAGTTTTGAAGGGCTTGCGGTCCTTACCCATGATTGTGCCGAAGGGCACGTAGTCCAGCCGAGCATTACCGACCCAACCGGCCCGGCGTGCCGTCTCAAAAAACTTATTGAAGTGATCACGTTGACGTGAATCGACTACGTAGATCAAGCGGTCTCCGCCGAGGTCTTCGATACGGTGTCGAAGCGCCGCTAAATCTGTCGCGGCATAGCCGTATCCGCCATCGGATTTTCGAACGATCAGCGGCGCCTCCCCTTCTTCAAGGAAAACACACAGGGCACCATCGCTGATCCTAGCAACTCCTGACTGTTCGAGTTCCTCCGCCACACGAGCGAGCCGATCGTTGTAGAAGCTTTCTCCCTTGATGTCCTTATCCGTCAGACGAACGTTCAGCCGAGTGAATATCTCGTTCATGTGACGGACCGATTCATCGATCAGCATCCGCCATAGACGAAGCGATTGCTCGTCTCCACCTTGCAACGCAACCACGCGCTTACGTGCGCGTTCTGCGAATTCAGGATCGCTGTCGTATCGTTTCTTGGCCTGCTGATACAAGGCGTTAAGATCGCCGATATGGTGGTCGTCTGATTTTTCCCACCCGGTATCAATCAGGTGTTCGAGCAACATCCCGAACTGTGTCCCCCAATCGCCAAGGTGGTTCTGCCTGATGACCCGATGGCCTTGGAACTCGATGACACGCGAGATCCCATCACCGATGATGGTCGAACGCAGGTGCCCGATATGCATCTCCTTCGCCAGATTCGGGCTGGCATAATCGATGATCACCGTCTGAGGCGGATCAACGACTTCAACACGTAACCTGTCCGACGATGTCGTTTCGGCCAGCTGCGATGAGATCAGGTCCGAAGACAGCGTGAGGTTGATGAACCCGGGACCGGCTACCTCGGCCCGTTCAATGTCGGTTCCCAAAGGAAGTGCGTCGCGGATCGCTTCAGCCAGTTCTCGCGGTTTTCGACCAACTCGTTTCGCCAGCCCCATCGCCAAGTTGGCCTGGTAGTCGCCGAACTTGGGATTCGTCGCCTGACGAAGGATCGGATCGGCTTCCGCGTATTCGGGGCCAACCGCTTTCGTGACCGCCTGGCGTAGCAGGTCTTCAAGTATCTGTTGTATATCTGGCATGGGGTGGATAGCGTCAACGAACAAGGCCCCGGCGTCAAGTCAGGGAGAGATGTGGGTGTTATTCCTTCTGATCTGCCCGGAAATGGTAAGACGCCAAGCCGATGACCAGCCCGGAGTCATCATGCATCCCAACCAGTCGTATACGGCCCGCGTAGAGGTAGAGAGATGGGGCTGAAAACGCTCGGAACCCTCTGACTTTACCGGCTAAACGGCCTCCTGCTGTAGGTCTTCGCCACGGTGCTGCAGTTGGGCCTTGAGACGGGCTAAAATCGAGCTGTGCATCTGACTGACCCGGGACTCGGACAGATCCAGTGTCACCCCGATTTCCTTCATCGTCATTTCTTCGTAGTAGTACAAAATCACGATCAGGCGTTCGGCCCGGCTAAGCCCCTTCGTGATCAATTCCTTGAGGTCACGTTTCTGGACCGCCTTGAACGGATTGACCTGCTTGGAGTCCTTGAGTACATCGATCTCACGAACATCCTTGTTCGAATCGGTTTCGTACCACTTACGGCTCAACGAGACCACACCCACCGCACCGGCATCCCTACGGATCTTCTCGTATTCATCTTTGTCCACACCTAGCTTGGCACAAATCTCTTCATCGGTGGGTTTTCTGCCCAGCTCCATCTGCAGGGAGCGTCTGGCCTGCTCGACCTGGCTTGATCGGCTCCGTACCAGACGCGGAACCCAGTCCATGGACCGAAGCTCGTCAAGAATGGCACCACGGATACGCGTGGCACAATAGGTTTCGAACTTGACCCCACGATTGAGGTCAAAGGCGTCAATGGCATCCATCAGGCCGAAGATGCCGGCACTCATCAGGTCATCCAGCTCGACTTCGTCGGGCAGCTTGGCGTAAATACGTTCAGCGTTGTACTTGACCAACGGTAGGTAATGCTCCATCAAACGATTCCGGAGCTCTTCCGTGCCTGTTTTCTTGTATTCAAGCCAGACCTCACTGATTGGTGTCTCTTCAGATTTTGTTGAGGTCTTGACCGACTGCCGAGATTTCGCCATGGCCTACTCCTTGACCGGCTTGTGGCGCCTGATACGGATCCTTCCGCGGCGCAATGAATCGTGATGTATCAATGAACGTACATTAACGTGTTTGTCCGAACTGTGCCAAACCTAAGACCAATCAACATCTCATCCACAAGCCTGTTCAGCTTTCAATCGAGGATTCGTCCGGAAGCGGATGCTCCTGTTTGTAGCGATTGATCTGATCTATGATGGCCCGTTGTGCAACCAGTCCGACCAGATACCCGATCGGCCAACAGATGACCATGACCAGAGAGGCCCGCAACAACACGGTCTGAGGCGAATTGCCCGCATGAATACCGACCACAATCGCCGCAGCGAAACAGGCCAGAGAAAAACAGGATGCGATCACACGTGCGGGAATGGTAGAGCACTCCTTTGCTCGAAAGGACATTCCGTTAACTATTTCAATATATCGAATCCATCGGGTGTGTGAAGCGCGAATCAAAAGCTTAAAGAAAAAAAGTGCCTCCTATCAACCCGAAACATCCCGGGTTAACCAACCAGCCAAGCCGCCATGCGCCGAAGCAAACCGTGATCACGAGGGGTTGATGCATGCCTGTCAATGCGATGGGCCAGACGATGCAGACACACACTTGCCGACGTAGCCGGGTGTTCCAGCACAAACGGTTGCCGTCGACGTACCGCATGTGACACACGAGGGTCGGACGTCACATGCCCGGCATAACGTGGCGTGAGGCCTAGAAATTTCTTACAGACACCGGCCACACGATCATAAACCTGACGTGCTTCACGATCATCGCGAACCTGGTTCACTAACAAACGGATATCCAAGGCATCCCGTCTGCCGCGGGCTTCCCGAGCAGTGGTCTTGATGACCGCATAGGCATCGGTAATGGCTGTGGGCTCGGGGGTCGTGACGACCAATATCTGGTCAACCGCCAATAGAAAGCCCAACACGTTGGGGCCGATACCCGCCCCCGTGTCAATCAGAATCAGGTCGGCTCGAAATTCCAAGTCCCGCATCTGTTCCATCAGACGGGCACGTTCGAACTCACTCAGCGCAGCCATCTGTGACAACCCGGACGCCCCGGCGATCAAGCGAAACCCACCCGGCGCCTCGATCAGAGTCTCCGAGAGTGAACACCGTCCAGCGACAACATGGGACAGGTTGCGAGGCGTGTTCAGATTACAGATCACATCGGCGTTGGCAGTCCCGAGATCGGCATCCATGAGAATCACCTGCCGGCCCATCTGAGCCAGTTGTACCGACAGGTTCACGGATATGGAGGTCTTCCCCACGCCGCCTTTACCACTGGTCACAGCAATAGTTGTGGCACGGGGAGTGGCTTCGCGACCGGCTTCCATCGCCCCCCCTGCCGTCCGCTCACGGGCAAGATCCTCGGCAACCATCTCTCTCAATGCTTCGGCCTGATCAACGATCACAACTACCTCCCAACCTCTTGTCCGAGCACCAGCTCAGCCAGCCGGTCCGGACACCCCGGCTCTATCTGGTGCGGCACCTCCTGCCCGGTCGTAATGTAACTGAGGCGTTTGTCCGCTTTGCCCAGCACATTTAACAGGACACCAAAGGTAACCGCCTCGTCAAGCTTGGTAAAGATGATCCGATCGGTATGGACCTGGCTGAATCGTTCTATGGTTTCCAACAACACCTGCTGGGAGCAGGTCGAGCTGAGAACCAAATGGGTTTCGTGAGGCTTGGCTGCCTCTAGAAACGCTTTAAGCTGCGTCAACCGATCCCCGTCTCGCTGGCTTCGACCGGCGGTATCGATCAGAACCACGTCACACCGGGCACAACGCTTCATAGCCCGATTTATATCTTCCGGTTTCAAAACAACATGCAAAGGCACCCCGATGATGCCGGCGTAAGTACGTAACTGATCCACAGCCGCGATACGGTAGGTATCCAGTGTGATCAGGGCCACGTTTTTCTTGTGCTTGAGCTTGAAGGTTGCCGCCAGCTTGGCGATCGTGGTGGTCTTGCCGACGCCGGTCGGCCCGACCAAGGCAATCGTGCGGGGTCGGCCGTCCTCGGTAGGCTCTGCCTGCATAAGCTGAGCATCAGTCGGCATATACTCGGCCAAGGCCTTGCGTACCGCCTCTCGGCAGGCTGATTCGTCCTGCAACTGCTCCTCAGTCAGTGCCCGGCGGACCTTGCTGACAATCTCGTCCGCCAACTCGCATTCGACCTCCTGTTGGATCAATGCGGCATACTGCTGGCTCAATCCTCTGGGCAGGTTCTGTAAATCAGCCCCCTTCTTCTGCTGATGCATCATCTTGGCAACCAGATGCTTGACCGCGTTCATTTCCTGGGCAAGCTGATGTGTATCTGAAGACGGTGGCGGCGCGATATGGGCTTGGGGCTTAGACGAGGCCGGTATATCAGGTGCGGAGGACTGGTGCGATGAACTGCGAGACTGTTCGATTTCCGCTTTTGCAGCGGCGTAGGTACGACGGATCAGATCCCCAGCGGCAATATGCTGCCTCGGGTCCGCCTGTTGAATAGGAGGACGCCGCTTAGGTAACGCAGCATTTCGGTTTGCAAGTGCTTGACGATGCCGGGCTAATGCAATATCAGCCCCTCGGCCCGCGGTCACCTCGACCACCGTTTTTGCCCCTACCCCGAGTATCCCCCCCCGTTTGTAGGTCCGGGTGTGCAGCACGACAGCATCCGATCCCAACTCACGCTTGACCAAGGCAAGCGCCTGCGCCATCGAACCGGCGGTAAAAGTTTTCAGGTTCAATTCACAGCCCCTTGCAAAGCTTCCTGCTTACGTGTCGAGCCCGATTCAGGTGCCTGAACCATGCCCACGGCCTCGACTTCGATTCCCTTCGTAATCTCGTTGTATCCGAGCACTGCTGCATTAGGCAGATGTGGCTCGATCAGACTTCTGACCTGAGCACGCACCTGCGGCGACGCCAGCACAACCGGATGATGTCCGGCCCGAGTCAGCCGGCTTAGTTCTTCAAGAATTGCACTGGTGATCCGGTTCGCGACCGCCGGCGGCATGGTCATGCTGGTCCCCTCATTGGATCGTTCAATAAAGCCATTGATCATATCCTCCAGCGCCGGATCCAAGCTTACACAATACAGTTTTTCTGTCATCCTGCCCGGCACAGCCCCGTCACCCGCAGGCTCCGACACAGTGTACTGGCTGCAAATGGTTCGACGAAGGGCGTTACGAACATATTCGGTCAACACGTCCATGTCACGTGTCCGAGTTGCCCAATCCCCCAAGGTTTCAACGATCACCTCAAGATCACGAATGGGGACGCGTTCCGCCAAAAGGTTCTGAAGCACACGCTGTAATTCGCCGGGCTTGACCAAGGGTGGTTTGTCACCGTTGGGTTGCAGAACCTCTTCACACAACTTCGGCGCCCGCTCCTTGAGCTGGACGATCAGATTGTTGGTTTCCTCACGAGTCAATAGTTCACGGGCATGATTACGCACGACCTCGGTGAGATGCGTAGCCAACACATCAGTAGCGCCCACCACGGTGTAGTTAAGAGCCTCGGCCCGTTCTTTCTGTCCGGGACTGATCCAGACCGCTTCGAGGCCAAACGCCGGCTCAACCGTCTTGATGCCCTGTAATGGCTCGCTGGCCAGCCCACTATCCATGGCCAGGAACTGTCCTGGATGAACCTGACCACGCGCCACGACATTGCCACGGATCTTGATCTGGTAGTCGTTCGGCTGGAGCTGCATGTTGTCGCGTATGCGGACCGGAGGCATCACCAGCCCCAGCTCGGTGGCAAGCTGACGACGGATCATCGTGATCCGATTAAGCAGGTCACCGCCTTGAGAAGCGTCTACCAGTCGAACCAGGCCGTACCCGACTTCCAGCTCCATCGTGTCGACTTTCATCACTTCTTCGACGGGCCTATCTTCCGGTCGGGCCGGACGGGTCGCTTCCTGGGCCTGGGCCATAGCAGCCTGCTGGGCTGTTTTCTGGCTGACAAACACAAAACCACCCAACGCCAGCCCCAACAGAAGCATCGGTGCCGTCGGCAGCGGGGTCAACAACCCGAGAAGAATCAGGAAGCCCGCAGTGATCCCCAGCGCCCCGGCCCGGCTCGTCAACTGCCCGGTCAACTCGGTCCCGAGATCCTGACGGCTGCTGGATCGTGTCACGATCAGGCCCGCCGCAATGGAGATAACAAACGCAGGCAATTGTGACACCAGCCCGTCACCAATCGTCAATCGGGTAAACACATCGACCGACTCGGCAATGGTCCACCCGTTCATAAATACACCAATGGCAAAGCCACCAAGGATGTTGACAAGCGTGATGATGATGCCGGCGATGGCATCACCACGGACGAACTTTGCGGCACCGTCCATCGCCCCGTAAAAGTCGGCTTCCTGCGCGATGGCTTCACGCCGTTGACGCGCCATCGCCTCATCAATCAGGCCGGCGTTTAGGTCGGCATCAATAGCCATCTGCTTGCCCGGCATCCCGTCCAAGGTAAAACGTGCCGCCACTTCAGAAATACGGGTCGCACCCTTAGTAATGACCACGAATTGAATGATGATCAGGATGCAGAACATTACGACCCCGACCACCACCGAAGAACCGGTGACGAATTCGGCAAAAGCCTGTATGACTCTTCCGGCTGCAGCAGTTGCCTGCTCTGGACTCGTGGAATCGGCCGAGAGAATCATTTTCGTCGTGGCGATATTCAATACCAGGCGAAACAGTGTTGTACCCAGCAACAGGGATGGGAATACGGAAAAATCCAGCGGACTTTCCACGAATATGGTCGTCAGCAGGATCACTGCCGCCAGCGCGATATTGATGGTGATCATCAGATCCATCATCATCGGCGACATGGGAACAACGACCATCGACAACATGCCGACGAAAGCGATCGGCACCAACAACGGCCGGTACGCCTGAAGGCGCGCGATCAATGGCGAATTGTAGGCGGTTATTGAGTTAGCCATCACCTCGGCCTATTTACGTACTGTGTCACATTACCCTTATGCTGTCTTCTTCCCGCTTATTCGATACACATAAGCCAATATCTCAGCGACCGCAGCGTAATGTTCGGGAGGCACTTCGTCCCCGATCTCCACGCCCCGATATAGCGCCTGTGCCAACGGTTTGCGTTCGACCAGTGGTATGCCGTGCGCTACCGCGATCTGCCGGATGCGCATGGCCAGGAAATCCGCGCCTTTGGCGATAACTTTCGGTGCCCGCATTGTCTCGGAATCGTACTTCAACGCGATCGCAAAATGGGTGGGATTGGTCACCACGACATCGGCGTTGGGCACAGCCTGAGCGATGCGCTGCATCGCCAGTTGACGGGCGACCCTTGTGCGCCTCTGCTTGACCATGGGGTCGCCTTCCATGCGTTTCATTTCTTCCTTCACATCCTGTTTACTCATCTTCAAGTCCTGCTCATGCTGCCAGCGCTGAAAGGCATAATCGAGGATCGCCATGACCAAAAGCAGCAGCGCCAGTTTCATGGCAAGCTCAAAGACGATCGAGCCAGCCGCGGCAAAAGCCTG
>CAZJCN010000067.1:0-2356 GCA_964544195.1 uncultured Phycisphaeraceae bacterium
GCCGGGACCAGCGACCTGCCCGTCGCGGAGGAAGCGTTGTTGACCTGTAAAGCCTTGGGTCAACCGGCGGTTGGGATCCATGATGTGGGCGTTGCCGGGCTTCATCGGATCGAGCCCCACCTCGAGATGTTCCGTCAGGCGGCCGTCCTGATTTGCATTGCGGGCATGGAGGGGGCGCTCCCGAGCGTGATCGGCGGGCTGGTCGAGGCCCCCGTTATTGCTGTCCCCACCAGCGTCGGTTACGGGGCGTCCTTCGGTGGGATCACCGCCTTGTTGTCCATGCTCACCAGCTGCGCGTCCGGCGTCAGCGTCGTCAACATCGACAACGGCTTCGGTGCCGCGTATAACGCTTGCCTGATCAATCGGCAGTCGAACCCACGGAAGCAGCCCAACGCCGACCCTGGCTGAGCCTGATGAAATCGAGTTATTCCACCGAACCGCCATCCTCCTTGCCTGCCCGTCCTGATGACGGACACAAGGGAACTTTCGGCACGGTCATCGTTGTCGGTGGGTCGTCCACCATGATCGGAGCCCCGGCTTTGTGTGCCCGGGCCGCACTCCGAGGCGGCACGGGGTTAGTCAAGATCGCGACGACTCCCGAGGTGTTGCCCCATGTTCTGACGATCGAGCCGTGCGCGACCGGTGTTCTCTTGACGGGGGATGATTCGGCCTGGCGGCAGGCGATCGAAGCAGCCGACCCGCGTGCCCGTGCGGTCCTGGCTGTCGGCCCCGGGATGGGACTGGCTGAAGGAGGAGGGCAGAAAGTTCTGGCGCTGCTGCGCGGCCCGCGAACCGTGGTTCTGGATGCCGACGGGCTGAACCTGCTGGCAAGGACCGGCCGACCCCGACCACGAAGCGAGACACCGGTCATCATGACCCCGCACCCGGGTGAATTCGAGCGGCTGGCCCATCCCTTACGCATCAACATAAGCCCGACCGACCCCGCCACTCGAACAGATGCGGCTGTCCAACTCGCCCAAGCACATCATTGCATCGTCTTACTGAAAGGACGAAACACCATCGTGACGGATGGGGAACAGGTCTATGTCAATCAGACCGGGAACCCGGCACTGGCCACCGCCGGGAGCGGCGATGTGTTGACCGGATTGATCGCCGGCTTGTGCGCTCAGGGTGTCGATCCGTATGAAGCGACATGTATGGGGGCCTACCTGCACGGCTTGGCGGGAGACCGATGGGCCGAGGCGCACGGCCGATCAGGTCTGCGTGCAACGGACCTCGCCGACGCGTTGCCGGATCTGATCGAGCAACACCGGGATCGGGAGTGACGCATTCCCTTGAGGGAACCGTATAGCGTTGTGTCTTGGGTAGGGGGAATGTCGGAGCAGATCACGTATCAAGGCTTTGGCGTTTTCTTGGCAGGCGTGGGTTGAACCGGTCGGGTCACCACGTCGGTCGGTGCGGATTCGTACAAACGTAACGCTGAGCGATGCATCTGTGCCACGCGATCCCGCAGTTCCGGGGGCTTGACCACGGTGACCTGGTCCGCATAGCCGCAGACCCACCAGGCGATCTCATTGATCCCGTCGACCGTAAAGGTCATTCGGCATCGGCCATCGGGCAGGATCTCCTGCGTCTGGCTTTTGTGCCAGCATACCTCGCTGACGTTGGTCGCCACTTTCCGAGAAAACTCCAGCACCACGCGGTATTCCTTCCCTTCCGGGATCAGGCTCCACGCGTTGCCGATCTTGTCCTCGACTCGGAAGTTTTCCGGCCGAACGAAACGCTCTTCTGTCGGCTCCAGTTCGATAATCCGAGTCAGCTTGAGCACGCGCACATCGTCATGAACATCGGTGTAACCGAATACATACCAAGCTCGGTTCGCGTAGTGCAGTAGGTACGGGTTGAGCATGGCGTGCAGGTCGTCCTCTTCAACCGGGCTGCGATAGACGATCCGGCAGGTCCGCCCTTCATCAATACACCGTTGCAGCAAGGTGTAGTAACGAGTTTCATGATTGCTGGTCGGTCTGGCGTCCGGCGCAATCGAGATATTGGACATCAGGTCCGAGCAGGCCTGCCGGATCGGGTCCGGGACCGTCGCCACCAGTTTATAGATCGCCGACAACGCCGACCCGATCATCGGCCGATCGCGATGGCCCGCGACCGCCTTGGCGAGCATCATCAATCCCAATGTTTCCGGCACCGTCAGGTTCACCGGCGGCAGGTACGAATCCTGGTCGATGTGATAGCCCGTGACACGGTCGTATCGGTAAGGGATCCCCGCCTCTTTGAGTGTCTGTAGGTCCCGGAAGAACGTGCGCCGACCCACCCCCAACTCCTGCATCAGCCCGGAGGTGGTGTTTGGCTCATCACGCTGCAGCAACACGATCAGCCGCAG
>CAZJCN010000067.1:2456-12075 GCA_964544195.1 uncultured Phycisphaeraceae bacterium
GCGCTGACGTTCTTGATCGCCACGCACCGCCGACCGCGCTCCAGCTCCAGAATGCGATCGATCCAGATCCAACGCATAAAGATCTAACAGGTCTGTTAACGTCAAGGGCAGGGCCGGTCAGGGTCAACTCGACGAGCAGCGCCCTGCCGACGCGATCAGAGCTTGCTCTGCACGAACTTGACCATGGAATCAACGGTAAAGACGTTGGGGAACTCGTCCACCTTGCGCGATTTGTCAAAGGCGTCGAGGTCTACGTGGGGCAGTTGCTTGCGAAGCTCTTCCATCCCAGCGTCCGTGACCTTGCCGTCCTGCACGTATTCAGGATTGTTCAGGACGTTGTCCGCCATCAGCTCGGCCTGATTGATCTTGATCCCGAAGGCCTTTTCCAGACGGAAGACAATGTCCAGATAGTCGATCGACTCGGCTCCGAGATCACCGCCCAAGGTCGCTTCGGGAGTTACCTCGTCATCGTCCACGCCCAGCGCTTCGACCAGCACCTCGCGGACCTTCTCGAACACTTCGTCATATGTCATGGTTGTCATCTCCAATCAATCAGGCTCAACGGGTGGTTATTCCCCAGGATGTCAGGCAGCACGCAATGGCTCAAGCCGGAATCGGCCCTGGACCGCCACCTGTCCGTCAACAGTCCCCTGACCTTGAAACTCGTAGCCGGTCTCCTCACGTTTCCGCAACGTGACCTGGACCTGTAACGCCTGTCCCGGCCGAACCATATTACCGTAACGCACGTTCCGTACCTGCGTCACCACCAACGGCTCCACCGGGGCGTCCGACCGCTCGGCAACCAGCAGCCGGGCCGCCTGCACCAGCGCCTCGAGCATCATCACCCCCGGCAGCACCGGGAACCCGGGGAAGTGATCCGCCAGGTACTCCTCCGCTGCCGAGACGTTCTTGATCCCGGTCAGCGTATCGCCCTGACAGTCCACCACACGATCTATCAACTCGAATCGCAAGCCGGTTTTCCTCAAACACGAAAGCGGCGAGTGTAGCCCTCACCCGCCCGGCCTGCAACACCCCGTCAAGAGTCCCATCACGCTGGGTTCAGTGCTGGCAGGGGGTGTCCCGACTGAAGACGTCCAAGGTGGTGTCACGCAGAAACGCCTCGAAATCCTCCGCCATCCCCGCCAGCTTCTCGTGCATCGGGCAGGGGCTGCCGTTGCCGCACCAGTTCGGCCCGAACGGACACATCAGCCGGTCCTCGGTCCGCTCGAACACCGCGACGATATCCAGCAGTCGGATCTCGCCCGGCGGCTTGGCCAGCTCATACCCGCCCCCCGGCCCGGGCGCGCCGCCGACCAGCCCGGCCTGTGACAACCGGGTCAACAGCTTGGCCGCCAGCGTCTTGGGGATCTGCCTTGCTTCGGCGATATCGCCCGACGACAGCCTCACCCCCTGCGGATACACCTCCGCCAGCCGACTCATCGCCGCGATCGCGTTCTGCGTTAACTTCCCGTAACGGATCACTGTAGGGACTCTTGTAATTTCGTGATCGACTCCCGGCCGGTGAAGATCGGGATGCCGACCTTCAGCGCCACCGTGAAGATCATCAGGCCGAAGGCCCAGACCCCCGCGGTGATGCGCCACTCGGTCAGGCTCGGGGTGTATTCGATGATTTCATGCAGCGTCGAGGGGATGAACGCCGGCACGATCAGGCCCATCCCTTTTTCGATCCACAACCCGACGAACGCGAACACGCAGGCCGCGACAAGCAAGCCGGTTTTTTTGTCGATCCCCTTGATCAACAGCAACAGTGCCGCAAGCACCGTCAGCACGATGCTCGTCCAGATCCAAGGCACCAGCGCGTGGTGGCCGTGCAGTCCGAAGTAAAGATATTTCGCGCTGGCGGTGTGGGCGCCACCGGTATAGAACTCGGTGAACACCTCAGAGGCGACCATCAGCAGGCTGATGAGGATCGTGACCCGCATGATGTTGACCAACACCCGGATCGGCCGATCGCCCACGCGCACCCCGCCGACTTTCCGCAGGATCAGCAGTGCGAGGATGATGAACGCCGGGCCGGACACGAACGCGGAAGACAGGAAACGCGGTGCCATCAGCGCGGTGTTCCAGAACGGCCGACCGCCTAGCCCGCAGTACAGGAACGCCGTCACTGTGTGGATCGAGATGGCCCAGACGATCGACAGATACACAAACGGCAGGTACCAGCGCTTTTCGGGGCGTCGGCCGAGGAACCGCATGTAAAGCAGGTACCCCGTGATGTGCAGGTTCAGCAGCAGGTAGCCGTTGAGCACGATCACGTCCCAGGTCAGCATCGAGATCGGCCAGTTGAACCGCCCGATCCCCGGCAACAGGTGCCAGAAGCGGTCGGGCCGGCCTAGGTCCACCGTGACAAATGCCAGGCACATCGTGATGGCCGCGATCGCCAGCATCTCCCCGACGATCACCAGGTCGTGCATCTCGTCATCGTGATAGAGGTAGGCCGGGATCACCATCATCACCGCACCCGCCGCCACGCCGACCATGAACGTGAAGTTGGCGATGTACAGCCCCCACGAGACGTGATCCGTCATATTCGTCAGCACCATCCCGTCACGGACCTGCGTGGCCCAGGCGTGGACACCGACCAGCCACACGGCCGTCAACAGGGTCATCCACGCGTAGAACCACGGCGAGCCGTCCGTCGCCAATCGCAACGACCGCAAGAGGAATCGCGGGTAAGCCAGCCAGTGACTGGTATCAACCTGCATCGGGGCAGCGACATCCGTCTTCATGGTTTCGGTTCCTTCACCAGCGAAAGCAGAAAGCGTGTGGGTTTGATCGCGTTCAGGTCGTGCGGCGTATCCGGCGGCATCGTCAGCCAGTCATGGGCCCGGAGCCGGTGTGTGCGCCCTTCGACACCAAAGTCCAACTCGCCGTCGAGAACTTGGACGATCGCCAGGAATGGCGCGCGGTGTTCGCTCATGGTCTGCCCGGCATCCATCGCAAACACGATCTGGCGCAGTCCCTTGTCATCCAGCACCGGTTTGCTGACCGTCGCGCCGGGCACCACGGGCGCCAGTTCCAGCAGGTTCGAACATCCGACCTGTTCCGCGTTGTGCAGCACATCAGCCATCGGTCTTACTCGTCAAAGAAGTAGAAGAACTGCGGTTTCGTGCCCAATTCCTCCTTAAGCACGAAGACGCGCTTGTTTTCCAACACCCAGCGGATCTCGGAATTCGGATCGAGGATGTTGCCGAACACCCTCGCCCCGGTCGGGCAGGCCTCCAGACAGGCTGGCATACGGCCCTCTCGGGTGCGGTGCAGGCAGAACGTGCATTTTTCCATCACACCCTGCGGGCGGATGCGGTTGCTCAGATAACCCTGATCCGGGTTGATCTGCTCTGCCGGGACCTGCGGCTTGGTCCAGTTGAACCGTCGCGCGTGATACGGGCAGGCCGCTTCGCAGTATCGGCAGCCGATGCACCAGTTGTAGTCCACCACGACGATCCCGTCGTCCTCTTTCCATGTCGCCTCGACCGGGCAGACGTTGACGCACGGCGGGTTGTCGCACTGCTGACACTGCACGGGCATGTAGAACTTGTCCTTCTGCGGCACAGGATGATCGTAATCGGCCCGCCCGTGCTCGAGATCGATACTGCCCTTGCTCATCTCCAGGACACGGATGTAGGAGTTATGGCTCGGCCGATCGTGGTTGTTCTCTTCGTGGCAGGCTTTGGCGCAGCGTCGGCAACCGATGCAGATCGACAGGTTCAGGGCGTAGGCGAACTTGACGCCCGGGATTGGTTTAGGGTCTTTGATCGTGACCTCGGCCCCGTATTGTTCGCGCGTGTCCTGCTCCAGCCGATCGATCACCTTTTCCAGCTCGTTCGGCTTCAGTTCCTTGTAGTGCTTCTGCAGCATCTCCTCCATGGAGATATTGGCCGAGGCCCACTCGACGATGGGGGAGACCGCCTTGGCGAAGGCCAACGCGCCCAGAGTGGCGCAGCCGGCCTTGATGGCGGTGCGGCGCGTCATGTTGTTGTTGAGCACGGGTAGGGGTGTCTTCTTCGCGTCATTCATGGGCGTTCTCACTGTGTGCCGGACGAAGGAAGCGATCGTTGGGCGGCAGCACCGGACGGAAGGTCGGGTACTGCGGTGCGTGTGGGTCGTGGCAGTCGATGCAGTTGTTGCGGGTCCGCGGTCCTCGGGTCAGGTCCCAGTACCCGTTCATCCCGCCGTGGGACCCGTGTTGGTAGTCGCGGTACTGCGGGCCATGGCACTGGGCGCACAAGGTCATGACCTGGGAGTAAGGCAGGGGTTTGCCGTCCGCGAGCCTGAGGGTGTTGTAATCCTCGGGGTTATGGCAGCTCAGGCACGTTCTGCCGCCGTGCTGCGTGACCAGCCCCCGATGGAAGTCTTTCAACTCGCTGCCGTCGGCGATCCGCGGGTTGGGGGCCTTGGTGGTGTGGCAGGTCGTGCAGTTGGCCAGCACCGGTCGGCCGTGTTCGTCTATCCGTCCGGTGTCCACCATCGGCGGCCCGTCGGGATGACGGATTTCCACAGTAAAAGTGGAAGCCGGGGAGGCTTCAGCCGGATCGGATGGGCTGTCCTGTTCGCTTTGAGGTTGGAGCGCGAAGGCGGTGGCGACGAGTGCGGTCGCCGCGGCCGCCAGGGCCAACGATACCCAAGTCTTTTCTGTTAAGTACTTTGTGATCATCAAGGTGTCGGCTCCCGTATCATCGGGGTATGGTGCCTTTTGACAGCGTCACCGAATCTAACGGTGTATCGGCAAAAAATCAAGAATAAACGATCCTGTATTCTTGAAAATCTCTCCAGACCTTGTTAGCCTTTGTCGATGTCAGGACATGATGGGGCGAAGACGGCCCAGAATGCTTCGATTACAGGAGTCAGGCGATGCCGGTCAGTGGTCTGGTCGTGACACTTACACCGCCACCCCCTCAGGGCGGGGAGGGGGTGGATCTTCTGGACGAAACCGTCCGGCTGATCCGTAACCATCCCAACTTCCAGGTCGGCGAGCCGGTCAATCGTCGCCTGCCGGTGGTGGTGGATACGCCGGATACCGAAACGGACAAACAGTGTTGGCGTTGGTTGAACGATTTGCCGGGGGTGTACCACGTCGACGTGGCTTTCATCCACTTTGAAGACCCCGAGATGTTCGAGTCACCGGCCTGTGGTTCACCGGCAGTGATCCCGGGCCCGACGATTGGAGCGACATGACCATGGAAATGGAACGTAGGGAATTCATGAAACTGGCGGCGATGACGGCAGCAACCGGATTGGCCGGTTCGATGGCCAGCCGAACCTTGGGGGCCTCCCAGCCACCCTTGCCCGACCGTCCGGACATCCCGGGCGTGAAGTGGGACAAGGCCCCGTGCCGATTCTGCGGGACCGGCTGTCACGTTCAGGTTGGTGTGAAGGATGGTCGCGTGGTCGCCATCGCAGGGGACAAGCAGGCCGAGGTCAACAAGGGCCTGCTCTGTGTCAAGGGTTATCACGTCGGCATGATCCTCTATGGGCAGGACCGGCTGACCAAGCCGATGGTTCGGCGTGACGGCAAGCTCGTTGAGATCGAATGGGATGAAGCCATCGACATCGTTGCCCGACGGATCATGCAATCCGGCAAGAAGTTCGGCTTCTATATCTCCGGACAGTCCACCATCCCCGAAGGTTATGCCGCGCAGAAACTGATGAAAGGCGGGCTTGGTGTCAACCACATCGAAGCCAACGCCCGGTTGTGCATGGCTTCGGCGGTGACCGGGTTCCTCAGCACCTACGGCGTCGATGAGCCGGCTAGCTGTTACGACGACCTTGATGAGTGTGACACGCTGATCCTTTGGGGCAACAACCCCGCCGAGATGCACCCGATCCTGTTCAGTCGCGTCGTCGATCGAAAGGCTCGCGGCGAAGACGTGACCATCATCGACATCGGGATGCGCCGAACCCGGACAACGGAACGAGCCGATCACTTCCTCCCGATGCGCGGCCACGGCGACCTGGCGATCGCCAACTGTATCGCTCAACAGTTGATCGAAAGAGACGCGATCGACCACGAGTTCGTCAAGAAATATTGCAACTTCCGCGCCGATCGGAACCCCGCGGCGAAGTTCGACGGCATCATCGACCACGACAGCTACGTTGCCTTTGTTCAGCAGGAAGGTTCGGCCGGGCTGTTCGGCGAACCGATCAGCTTCGAGCAGTTCAAGAAGCTGGTTTCCTACTACACACCGGAGAAGACGGAAGAACTGTCCGGTGTTCCTGCGGCCCAGCTCCGGATGTTGGCGGACATCTTCGCCGACAAGTCCCGTAAGATTGTTTCGTTGTGGTGCATGGGGATGAACCAGCACACCGCCGGCACCGCGATCAACAACCTCGTCCACGGCATCCACCTGCTGTCCGGACACTGGGGCAAGCCCGGCGACGGGCCGCAGTCCCTGACCGGTCAACCGGCGGCATGCGGTACGGTGCGCGAGGTCGGCACACTGGCCCATGCTCTGCCAGGAGGACGTTTGGTCGCCAAGGAGGAACACCGCAAGCAGGCCGAGGAGTTCTGGAACCTCCCGGAAGGCCGGATCAACCCCAAGCCCGGCTATCACACCGTCAAACTCTTCGAACAGTTCTGCACACCGACCGACCAGGGCGGCGACATCGACACCATCTGGGTTCAGGTCACCAACCCGGGGCAATCCCTGCCGAACACCAAGAAACTGTTCAAAGCCAAAAAGGAACTGAAAGACAAGTTCCTGATCGTTTCCGAAGTGTATCCGACCGCGACGACCGAGCTGGCGGACCTGATCCTGCCTTCGGCGATGTGGGTCGAGAAGAACGGGATCTACGGCAACAGCGAACGCCGAACTCAGCAGTGGTACAAGATGGTCGATCCGCCCGGTGAGGCGCGCGATGACTGCTGGCAGACCCTCGCCGTGGCACGTCGGCTTTATGAACTGGGCCATCCGGGCTTGCGCGATAAGGACGGCCAATACCTGTTCCGTATCACCGACGACAACGGCAACGAAGTGCCCTACTGGGAATGGGAACACTACTACGACATCAACGTCGATCGTGTTTTGTACAACGATTACCGCCGATTCACCTTCATGAAACACAAGAATCTCGCACCATACGATGTGTTGGCCAAACATCGTGGCATGCGTTGGCCGGTCGTCGAGGTCAAACCCGGCGAGTTCCGCGAGACACGCTGGCGCTTCGTCGAGGGCCACGACGTCTATGTCGAAAAGGGCAAAGGGATCCAGTTCTATCACTCCGTCACCAAGGATGACAAGGCCCAGGTCTGGTTCCGACCGCATCAATGGCCCGCGGAACTGCCCGACTCGGCCCTGCCGTTGAACCTGATCACCGGACGGGTCATCGAACACTGGCATACCGGCACGATGACCATGCGTGTACCGCAACTGCGGCGGGCCATGCCCGGGGCCTATGTCGAGATGCATCCCGACGACGCCCGGGAACGTGGGATCAACAACGGCGACATCGTCCGCCTGGTCACCCGACGCGGTGAACTCAAACTCCCCGCGTGGATCAACGGACGCGCCAGGCCCAACCGTGGCGAAATCTTCGTCCCGTTCTTCGATGAAGCGACTCAGATCAACGACCTGACCCTGGACGCGATCGACCCGTTCTCCAAGCAGCCGGACTACAAAAAATCCGCTGCGCAGGTCACCCGACTCGATGAGCCGCATCCCTATTCACCGGAGGTTGACCAGTGAGCACGGCAGGTGGCGCGATGCAACACGATCAGCAGAACCCGAACCCGCCCTCGCGCGGCTGGATCGCGCACATCGTTCTGGCTTTTGCCTGTGGTGTGGCGCTGACCGGGCTGGTCATCGGCTATACCGACAAGGTTGAGCCGGTCGTTTCGCCCGCCCTCACCGATCCGGCGGAGAACGCGGACCACAGCGCCGAGACCGACGTCCCCATCGCTCCGGTCTATGCGCAGATCCGAGACGCCCGATTCGGACCGAACGCCAACTGGCGCTCCGTCCTGCCCGAAGTTCAGGAAGACCCGACCGTGTTTTACGGCGACACCCCAGCCGATCCGGCCGAACGGCAGGCCGCAGTTCATCAACGCCTTCAGCGCCGCGCTTACGAAGGCGCTCCGCCGGTCGTCCCCCATGCCATCGACCAGACCAACCCCGCCTCCTGCCTGGCCTGTCACGAGCAGGGGGTGAAGGTCGGCGACGTGATCGCTCCGCGCATGAGCCATCAGCGATACACCAATTGCACGCAGTGCCACGTGGAATCCACCAACCGCGCCCTGCCGCCTTGGGTCGGGCCCCGTGTCGGCGACAACCGCTTCCAAGGCCTGACCGCACCCGGGCCGGGTGAACGAGCCTGGCCCGGCGCCCCCCCGACCATCCCGCACACCACCTGGATGCGCGAGAACTGCAACAGTTGTCACGGCACCCTCGGCCGTGAAGGGCTTCGCACCAGCCACCCCTGGCGGGCGAACTGCGTCCAGTGTCACGCGCCCTCGGCCGACCTCGATCAAAGGCACGTCCTCGATGCCGCCCGCCCGCCTGTGGTATCCTTCCCCCCGGAGGATTGATGGGTCGATCGCCGATGCTATCTCGACGTGAACTGCTGTTTGGTCGGCTGCGTGCCGGGCTGGACAAGGTCCGTCCACCCGCCGAACCCGGCCCCGACGAACCGAAGACCGCCGTCATCCAAGGCCGACACTGCCTGGCGTACCGCAGCCTGATGTGCTCGACCTGTTTCGAACGCTGCCCGGAACCCGGCGCCATCGTCATCGAGCAGGGCATCCCGCAGGTCGTCCCCGACAAGTGCACCGGCTGCGGCGAGTGTCGAGACGTCTGCCCCGCGCCAACCAACGCCATCCTCATGCTCCCGGCCCGTCGTCCCGGTGGATCCGAGTCATGAAAGACCTGCCCGAACTTCAGGACGCCTTGCTGGACGAGGCCACCGTCGATCAGCTCTTTCAGGACATCGCCGGGCACACGCAGGTTCTTGAAATCATCCCCAAGCATCAACAGCGCGGCTACGTCGAAGACCAATCCATCAGCATGGAGCAGGCCCGACAACTGCTCCGCGACCGCGCCTGTCGGGCCGTGCAGCTGCGGTATGTCTACGACGGCGCACAGTGGTGGGATACCCTCATGCCTCAGCCGGACGGCACTCGGCTGGTCCGCATCCGTCATGACTTCAATCAAGTCGATACGGACTGATCCGTTGTCGCGATTCACCTCCATTCTTTTAGACAACCCCCGGCCCGATCGGTTACGCTGCGTTATTGCACAGCACCCCCGATTCATTTTGGAGGACCCGATGAGCGCCGACAACAAGCTGCCCAAGACATACAAAGACTTCATCACCAAGTTCCCCGCGCTGGGCGCGGCGCATGAGTCGGTCGCCAAGGCGGTCGATGGCGCCGGTCCGTTGGACGCCAAGCAGTGTGCGCTGATCAAGATGGGGATCAGCCTCGGCGCCGGTTTGGAGTCGGCTTTCCGCAGCCACGTCCGCCGGGCGTTGCAGCACGGCGCAACCGTCGAGGAGATCGAACAGGCGCTGCTGCTGGCGATGAACACCGTCGGCTTCCCGCGGACCGTCGCCGCCTGGCAGTGGGCCTGGCAGCAGATCGAGCGTGACAAGGCCGAGGGGTAATCTC
>CAZJCN010000068.1:0-10785 GCA_964544195.1 uncultured Phycisphaeraceae bacterium
CTGTCGCTGAGTATCCGTTAGATCGCAGGACCGGGATCTGCGGGCTGCCCTGACTGGCAAGTGATGCATGAAGTTCGCAGCATGATGCCGACTTGGGCCTTCGGCAGCGCACGCCCCGGCGGAAGGCGGAGTTCAGGGCTCGGCAGCGACCGGTCCCGCGGAAGCCGTCCCTGCCGCCTCAGACCGGAAAAGCGTGAGTTTGGTTCATACATGATCAGACAGAAGTTGACGGGTCAGCCCGGTTGGCAGGGCCGGTCCGGCATACGGCATGGGGGGTGCGACCCGTCGGCACCTGCCCGGGCTTAATAATCGTGCCGATGTCCGCGCAGCTGTGCTGGTTCGTGATCACGATATCGGAAGTGGGCACGCCGTAGGCATCGATCCAATCGGTCGGGAGGTTGGCCTTGCCGCGGAAGTATTCGGTGTAGGTCCCGATCCAGAGGATCGGATGCACGCAGGGCGTGTCGGTAGCCTTGTCGGGTTCGTATTCGCCGTCCGCGCCGGAGCTCATGGGGACGAAGCTGCCTTCGCGATAGATGCTCGACATACGTGGCGATGGGTTTACGGATCAGCAGTTCGGTCCGCGCATCCACATCATCAGCAATGTCACGGATGACGTAGGTGAACTCCGCCGAGTCGTCGGAGAGGATGCGGCCGTATTTTCCCTCAACGATGGGCATGGATTCCTCAGGCGAACGCGATCGCGTTGTCGTTGATGGCGCGTTCGATACGCCTGCGGTTGTTGCCGGGCCACGATACGATTGTGATCGATCTTGATGTGATCCTGTTGGAACCCTGACAAGAGATCGCCAGGCACCGTCCCGTTACAGGCTGATCGTGATCGATTTGGGTTGCTGGCCCGTGAGTTTCACGCTGCGAGGGTCGGGTTGTGATCCACCGATCCAGATTGTGTGTTTGCCGGTCGCGGGCAGCCTTTGGCCTTGGTCATCAAATTGATCGATGTCCGAGAGCGGGACGGTGAATTCCAGGGTTACTGATTCACCGGCGTGCAGGTGTGTGCGTTGGATGCCGCGCAGCTCGTGGACGGGTCCGCCTTGTGCCTGTTCCGCCCTGATGTAGAGCTGCGTCACCTCGTCGCCGTCGACATCGCCGACGTTGGTCACGGTGGCCCGGGCGATAATTGCCGGTTGTTTCCCGGGCCGGTGGCTGACTTCGGCGTGCAGGTCGTTGTAAGTGAAACGTGTGTAGCTAAGCCCATAGCCGAAGGGGTACAGCGGCGGGCGGTCGGGATTTACGAACCGGTAGGTCCGTCCGGCCATGGTGTAGTCTTCGAACGGGGGCAGGTCTTCGACAGACCGGTGGTAGGTCATGGGGAGCCGACCGGCGGGGTTGTAGCGTCCGGTGAGGACGTCGGCGATCGCGGGGCCGGCGTAGGGCCCCGGGTAGAAGGCGTCGACGATGGCTGCGCATCGTTCTTCCAGCCCACCGAGTGTGACCGGTCCGCCGTGAATGAGTACGACCACCGTGGGTGTGCCGGTATCCAAAACACGTTCCAGTGCGCGGAGCTGGATGTCCGGGAGTTTGATGTCGTAACGGTCGCCCGAGGCTTCGACGTTGCTCGGGTCGCCCTGTTCCCCCTCCAGGCCCGTGTGCAGTCCGAGCACCATAATCACGACATCGGCCCGGTCGGCATAGGCGGTGGTTTCCGCCGCGTGGGCGTTGACCATGGTCCCCTCGAGGTCTTTACCGATGTGGGTGCAGGCTCTTGAGAAATACACGCGTGTGTCGGGCTCAAACGCATCGCGTATTCCCTGCAAAGGCGTGATCAGCCGTGAAGGTGTGCCAGCGTAGTTGGCCAGCAGCACGTTCGTGGCGTCGGCGTTGGGTCCCATGACGGCGAGTGATTCGATGGAGCCGGGTTTCAGCGGTAGGATGCCGTCGTTCTTCAGGAGCACGATCGACTCGGTCGCCGTGCGCCGTGACAGCGCGTGGTGCTCGGGCCGGTCATTGACCTCGAACGGGATCGAGGCGTAGGGCACACGTTGCTCCGGATCGAACATCCCGAGCCTGAAGCGTGTGCGAAGCAGCCGGCCAACACACACGTCCAGCTCCTGTTCCGAGACCAGCCCTTGACCGATGGCGTCCAGCAGGTGGATGTAGGTGCAGCCGCAGTTGAGGTCGCAGCCCATCCGGATCGCCAAGGCCGCGGATTCGGGCGCGGTCGTAGTGACCTTGTGGTACAGGTGGAAGTCGCGGATCGCCCAGCAGTCGGAAGTAAAGTAGCCGTCAAAGCCCCACTCATCACGGAGCAAACGCATCAGCTGCGTGTGTGCGCAGGCGGGTTCGCCGTTGACGCAGTTGTACGCGCCCATGACGGATTCGACCCCGGCCTCTTCGACCAAGCGTTTGAAGGCGGGCAGGTATGTTTCGTGGAGGTCGCGTGGCGAGCAGGTGGCGTTGAATTCATGGCGCAGATCCTCGGGCCCGGAGTGGACGGCGAAGTGCTTCGCGCAAGCGGCGACCTTGAGGTAACGCTCGTCGTCGCCCTGCAGGCCGCGGACGAACGCGACACCCATCTGGCCGGTCAGCCACGGGCACTCGCCGTAGGTTTCGTGCCCTCGTCCCCACCTGGGGTCACGGAAGATATTGATGTTGGGCGACCAGAAGGTCAGACCCTCGTAATAACCGTGTTCGCCGCGTCGGAGTGATTCGTGGTGTTTAGCGCGTGCCTCATCTGAGATGACTTGGGCGACGCGGTGGATGAGTCCGGGGTTGAATGTTGATGCCAGCCCGATCGCCTGGGGGAAGACGGTGGCCGTGCCTGCCCGCGCCACGCCGTGGAGGCACTCGTTCCACCAGTTGTACGGAGCGATACCTAGCCGCGGGATGCCGGCGGCTTCGTGGAGGGTCTGGGACACCTTCTCCTGAAGCGTCATGCGTGAGAGCAGATCCTCGACCCGCTCGGCGATAGGGGCGTCGGGGTTTAGATAGATTGGTGTCGTTATGTCGGTGTTCATCGGTGCGTGCTCATATCTAGGTAGTAGTAACGATTGGAAGGCGAACTGACCGTGGCCGCTATAGCGTGTAAGGCACGCCGGCGACCAGTTGCCCGTCGCGGACGAAACCCTGTGGCGCGTCGGCTATCAGTTCGATCAGGGCGTCGCGCATGGAACCAAGTTTATCGGTGTAAGCATCGTGCCGGCCGAGGTCGACGCACTCGTAAGGATCTTCATGCAGATCGAAGAGCTGCTCGTGACCATTACCCACCCACCAGATGTACTTGAACCGGCCGTCGGTGATGTAATGGAAACCATCGTGCGCTTTGGCCACGGCGCTGTGCGTCCCGTGGATGTAGGTTCTGTTTACGCCCCCGTCCTGGGTCAATGGGACCAGGCTTTTGCCTTCTATGCCACGGGGCGTGTCGATCCCCGCGAGGTCACAGCAGGTCGGCAGGATGTCCATCAGGAGGGCGGGCTCGCGGACGACGGTGCCGGGTCCGATGGACGGTCCGCTTATGATCAGGGGGATGTGGGCGCTGCCTTCATAAGGCATGGACTTACGGAAGCAGTGGTGGTCACCCAGCATCTCGCCGTGGTCCGAAGTGAAGATCACATAGGTGCTTCGGCTCAAGCCCTCCTGTTGCAGCCGAGCCAGCAGCAGTTGCAGCTGATCATCGAAGTGATTGATCAGGCCGTAGTATCCTGCGAGCGTGGACCGCAGCTGGTTGCCTTGGAGAATAAAGCGAGCCTCGGCGGCGCTGGTGGGCGGCTGTTTGTCGGGTGGGGCGAGCAGCGGGCAATCGTCGGTATCGACCCAGCCCCCGACGGCCGGGGGCCGCAGGCCGTCGCGGTCGTAGCGCTGGTAATAGCAGGTGGGCGGCAGCAGGGGCGGGTGTGGGGCGACCGTGCCGACGTAGAGGAAGAAGGGGGCTTCCTTGTCGCGGCGGTCAATGAAGTTGATGGCATTACGGATTGAGACGTTAGTTTCGTGGTAGTGTTCCTCGAGGTGGAAGGGCCTGGCTGGGACGCCGTTGACGGGCAGCCCGTGGTCGTGGAGGTGTGGCCAGTCGTGCCACGCGCCGCCGGAGGCCGACAGCGGGGCGAGCCCGGGGTGTTCATGGTAAAAGTTGTCTTGGTTGTGGTGGACGGTTTCGAAGCCGTAGCGTTTGTAGCTTGGGTAGGTGTGCATGCTTCTGCCGATGGAGGCGGTCTGGTACCCGGCCTTGCGCAGCAGGTTGGGCAGGGTGTGTTCTTCGTCCGCGATGCGTGCCTTGTCGTCGAAGCCGGTGACGCCGGTGGTTTGCGGTCGCTTGCCGGTCAGGAGTGCGTGCCGGGCGGGGATGCAGATCGGGCACTCGCTGTAAGCGCATGTAAAGAAGGCGCCGCTGTTGGCGAGGCCGTCGAGGTTGGGTGTGAGCAGGTCGGGGTGGCCCGCTCTTCCAAGGCAATCCCCGCGGTGCTGGTCGGTCATCACGAGGAGGATGTTCGGTCGTTCGGCTGACATGATAGGCTCAACACGCAAACGGTACGGATTACGGGTTGAACCCGAAGATGTTACTCTGCTTGGGCATGTGCCGGATGACCCGGTCGCTGATTTGTGTGAGCGCATCAATGGTGGCGTCGCTGACCGGTTTCTCGAGTGTGGCTGCGTTCTGTCGCGCCTGTTCTGCGTTGCGGGCACCCAGCAGGACGGAGGTGACACCGGGCTGGCGGGCGACCCATTGGACCGCGAGGTTGACCAGCGGCTGGCCCTCCTGTTCGGCGAGCTTTTTCATTTCGTCGACAGCACGTGCGACGTGCGGCCAGGCCCTTGGTTCAAACAGCGCGTTGCCGTTGCGGTCGTCGCCCTCGGGGAAGCTCGGACGGTCGTGGCCGAACTTGCCGGTGAGTATCCCTTGGGCGATGGAGGAGTAGGTGACGATCTGGATGTCGTTCTCGCGGCAATATGGCATGATCTCATCTTCGGGTGTACGCCAGAGCAGGCTGTACCCGAATTGGTGGACGTCGATCCGGGTCACGTCCGCGACGCTTTGCATGTGTTCGACGCTGAAGTTTGATACACCGATTTTCCGGATTTTGCCCTCACTCCGGGCCTTTTCCAGCTCGGCGAACAGGGGCTTCATGTCGACCTTGGAGTTGGGCCAGTGCAGGTAATACAGGTCGACGTGGTCGACGCCCAGCTCGTTGAGGCTGGCTTCGAGTTCCGCGCGAAGTTCGGCGGGGTCGCCGCTCCAGCAGTTGCCTTTGGTGGCCAGGAAGATCGCGTCACGGTGTTTGGCGAGGAACGGATTGAGCACGCGCTCGCTTTTTCCGTTGGCGTAGATGCGCGCAGTGTCGAAGTGTGTGATGCCCGCGTCGAAAGCGGCCCGCATGGCGTCGGCCGAATCGCGGTCGTCCTGCCCGCCCCATTGGTCGCCGCCGAACGCCCAGCAGCCCAACCCCAGTGGGGTCATCTGACGGGTGGGGTTGCCTGTTCCGGTTTTCAAGCTCGGCCTGCTGCTGACTGACACAACAAATCCTTTCTGTGGTAATACATGGGTTAGACATCCATCCGGATCTGGGCTTTGACGCTGGTATCCGGCATCCGCACACAGAAGTCGAAGGCTTCCTTACTCTGGGCGAATGTGAAGGTATCGGTGATAAGAGGTTTAATGTCCAGCTGCCCCGATCCCATGAGTCTTAGTGCCCGTGGGTAGACGTGGGCATAGCGGAAGACGTGCTCGATACGGGCCTCCTTGATCTGGCCGGCAACTACATCATACGCGATCGGCTCGCCGGGCATGCCGACGTAGACCACACGACCCCCGGGGGCGAGCAGATCGAAGACGGATGCAGCGGCGGCGGCGTGACCGCTGCATTCGAAGACGATGTCCGCCCCCCAGCCGTCCGTCTGCCGGTTCACATGGTCTTTGATTGAATCGCGTGCGACGTTGATCCCTCGGATAGCGCCAGGTTTGAGTGATTCGGCCAGGTCGAGCTTCGGCTGGACGACGTCCGTGATCAAGACCGAGGCGCAACCGCCTGCAAGCGCGGCCAACGCAGTCACCAATCCGATCGGGCCGGCCCCGATGACCACAGCCTGGTCACCCGGGGTGATCGATGCCTTGCCGGCAGCGTGCATCCCGACCGCCAGCGGTTCGACCATGGCGCCTTCTGCAAAGCTGACATTGTCCGGGAGTTTGAATGTGTATGCAGCGGGGTGAACGACCGTCGGACGCAGGACACCGTGGATAGGTGGTGTCGCCCAGAACCGCACCGCGGGGTCAAGGTTGTACATCCCGAGCCTGGACGCGGGGCTGTTGGGATCGGGAATGCCGGGCTCCATGCAGACGCGGTCGCCCTCTTGCAGGTGCTTGACCTTCGCGCCCCGTTCAACAACGATCCCAGCCGCTTCGTGGCCCAGCACCATGGGGGCTTCGACCACAAATGGGCCGATGCGGCCGTGCTGGTAGTAATGCACATCCGACCCGCATATTCCGACGGTGTGTAGCTTGATTCTGACATCGTTCGGCCCGAGCTTGTCCACATCGGACAGGTCGATGTCGCGGATGTTCAGTTCGAGATTGGGTTCTAGTACTAGCGCTTGCATGCTAAGGTATCGCTGGGGTTTCAGTGGTTCATCAGGCTGCGGTAGACAAGCTGGTCGTCATGGAGGCGGTGAAAGACCGCGTATTTCCGCCGGTGATAGTCGACCAGGTCTGTGACCGGCACGACGGATTCGGCTACCCCGCTCATGGCCGTCATGGCATCGGGCACACTTGGGTAGGCGCCCGCCGCGACGGAGCCGAGAATCGCGGACCCAAGCAGCACGGCTTCGGGTTCCTGCGGTAGGATGATGGTGCAGCCCGTGGCGTTGGCGTGCTGCTGCAAGAAGACGGGGTTCTTGGTTCCCCCCCCACAAGCGACGAGCGTGCGGATCGCGTACCCGGCCTCGTTGAGTTTTTCGATGACGTGGCGCGTGCCGTAAGCTATGGCCTGCACCGTCGCGAGGTACAATAACGCCAATTCATCGGCCCCTTGCTCCAGGCTCAGGCCGCTGATTGTGCCGCGCAGGCTCGGGTCTGCGTGCGGCGATCGATTGCCGTGGAAATCGGGGTCTACATGCAAACCTGCGGTGAGCGTATCCATCGGTCCGCTGCCGGCGAGCGCCGACAAACGTTCGTTCAGTAACTGATACGGCGTGACGCCCGCCCGCTTGGCTTGCTCGATTATCTGGGGGCTGGCGGCGTGACCGAACACGATGCGGTCGATCAGGGCCCCCGTTGCCGACTGCCCGCCCTCGTTAAGCCACAGGCCTGGGATCATGGCGGAGAAGTAAGGCCCCCAGACGCCGGGGACGAATCGGGGTTCGTCGGCGACGGCCATGAGGCACGTCGAAGTGCCGCCGATCAGCGCTAGTTTCTGATTATATCCGTCACCCTCCGTGCCGCCGCCAAGCAGTCCCAGGCCGCCGGCGTGTGCGTCGATCGCCGAGACCCCGACCGCCGTGCCGGGTGTCAGACCGAGTTCCGCGGCGGCGGCAGCGGTCAGCCCCTTGCCAATCGGTTCACCCATCGGGCGCACCCGCTCGCCGATGCGTACAAACCCTTCGTCCGCCAGGTCACCCAGACCGATCGCGCGGAAATAGTCCGCGTCCCACCCACTGATCCCGGTCTGTTTTTCGCCGTTGACCTCATGGCCTAGGTAAGTCCACTTGCAGACCGTCGTGCATAAAGATCGTGTCGTGTCGCCCGTGCATCGCCAGGTGAGATAATCCGGCAGGTCCATGAAGTGGGCCGTCTTGGACCATGCGTCGGGCATGTTCTGCTTCAGCCACAACAGCTTGGGGGTCTGCATTTCGGGCGACACCCGGCCGCCTACATAGCGCAAGACATCGTGCTGGCCCGCGTTGATCGCTTCCGCTTGGGCCGTGGCGCGGTGGTCCATCCAGACGATGACATCCTGGTTTGTGTCGCCATTCGGGTCGACCGATACGGGGCGTCCTGATGGGTCAACCAGTGCCAGCGAGCAGGTCGCGTCGATCCCGATACCCTTAATCTTTTCAGGGGCGATGCCGGCCTGCTTCACAGCCGTGCGCGTGGCGACACCCACGGCGCGCCAGATATCGGTGGTGGATTGTTGCACGAAGTCCGGTTGGGGCCGCCACATCGTGATCGGCTCGACGCCCATCCCGAGCATCACGCCATGAACGTCAAACAAGCCCGCCCGCGCGCTGCCCGTGCCGACGTCGATCCCGATGTAGTAGCCCGTGTCGTTTTTGGCCATAAAGCTTACCCTGGCTCCACGTAGTTAGGTCCGTTTTAACTTAATCCGTAGAGTGCCTCGTCAAGCTGTTCACCCGTGTGGTCGCTGCCGCAGAGGTGAACGTGGATACCCATGGCGTGCGCCATCGCGGCTTTCGCGGCCGCCGCCCGGTTGGCAGACTCGGCGTTGTCGGCGTAGACAAGCTGAATATGGTTGCTTTGGTGCCGGGCCATCATCTGATCACGGCTGGTCCCGTACGTTACCGCGTGCATGATCGGCCACTGGCTCGTGGTAGCATCCCACCGCCGGCGGGTTTCACTATCAGGCAGACGGATCGCCTTGCAACGCCCCAAGTCCATGTGCAGCTCGCCGTGATCGATGAATATGCGCGACCAGACACACTCGCCCGGTCGCGATACGCCCTTGATGGTTCCCCCGCCCAGCCGGAAGTACATCGGGGGCTGACGCTCACTGGTCGCGCCGGCCCAACCGCCCTCCAAATGCGTCGGTGGTACGCTGCCGGAGATCTCGAACACCCACACATAATCGTCTGTGGTTCCGCTGAGGTCCGGGTCGCCCCAACGCAGGTCGTGCAGCGTGTTGTCCGGTTGCATACCCATCGCGGACCAGACGCGGTGTGTGATCAGGCCGTCCAGCCCGGCACATTCATCGACTTCATTAAAGTGCGTGATCGGCTCGCCCGCACGGATCACATGGCCCTGGGCGTTTTTGACCGGTGGGCGGATTGAACAGTTGAGTGTACCTTCGGTCAGGTCGCTGGCGGGCACGAGGTCCTTTAGCCCCTGCTGGTACTGTATCCCGATCGCGTCACAGCCGAATTCATCGGCCAGCCGAACCGCCGCGACATACATCTTGCACTGGGTGAGTATCTGTGACTCGGTTAGGTCTTTCGTCTCGTCGGGTCCGGTTTGAAAGCGGATGCCCTGCCGGACGTACCAGTCGTAGACTTCCCGCGCCTCTTGGTCGGTCACCTGCGTCATGGCATAATACAGCGCGGATTGTGACAACCGCTCTTTATAGACGCCGGTCGCGTTCAACAGGTGATCCGGGATGATGGCGTTGAACATGCCCATGCACCCCTCGTCAAAGACGCCGAGGATCGGCGGCAACTGTTTGACCTGCCGGGCCAGCGCAGCACCTAGCTCCAGTTCCTGCTCGGGCAGACGGGCCGGGTCCACCGTCCTGACGTGCGAGGTATCATGCGTGATGGAGCCCGACCGACACCACTGCTGGAGCTTGTCGCGGAACCCGGGGTCGGAAAAATCCTCACCCCACAGCAACGAGTACGCGCGGCCAGCTTTCGTGAGCGATCCGCGCAGGTTCAGCGCGCCCACCAGCCCGGGCCAAGTCCCCGACCAGTTGGCGAGGATCAGGATCGGGCCACGGTGTCTGATCAGCCCGGGCAGGACGTGGTGGCTGTATTGCCAGACTGCCACCGCTACGACCAGGGGAGCATCGGGGTGGATACCGGCAAACACTTCCCGGCCGTATTTCTGACTATTAATGAAGCCATGCACCCCGGCGGGGCAGGTCAGCTCACCGTGAGCGCGTTCGACCCGCCATCCCACGGACTTGAAAGCCTCGGCGGCGTCGGCTTCCAGTTGCTGCTGGGCCTGCCAGCAGGTCACGTTCGCCGAGTCACGCAGGTCGCCGTTGGCGATAAGCAGCGCGGTCTTCGCCGCGACAGGCTTAGGCTCGGGGATTTCCGGTAACCGATATGTTGTCGGTGTTTTCATACTGAAACTATCCTTCGTGTGTGCGCTGGTCCCCGGGGTGGCTTGCGTCCTTTTCCGCAGAACACTTAGCGGAGCAATGGCCGGGCGGTTGCTTGAGGGTTATTGCATCACGTCGTCTAGGAGGGTTGTGTATCTCGTGCGTATCACTCCAACGTAATTCGCACGCTGCTGCCGCCTTTATCAAGTCGTATGGTGGCGTCAGTGGTGGCACCACCCGGTCGCGAAACCTTCACCTCATACTCTCCGCAGAACCCCCGGAAATCAGCGCCGCCCGCGCTGTCGGTGACTGCGTGTTCGTGTGTGTGCAGCGTATGGGCCAGCAGCTCGATCAACGCTTGTGCGTTGGGCCTGGGCTCCCACTCTTTGGTCCAGAGCTGTGCCTGAGGTATCCACATGTCGCCACCCCAGAAGCCCCAGAACGTGAGGGATTCCACGGCCGGATGGGCGAACACGGCTAGAGCGAAATCCCGGGTGTAATCGGCCTGGGTCAATTCATCCTCGGTGTTGACGTCGAACTCGGTCACGTGCAGGGGGATCCCAAACTCTGCGAACCGGTCCAGGATTTCCCAGAGTTTTGTCGGTGGGGTGAAGTCTTCACCCATATGGCCCTGCATCCCGATCGCGGCCAGGGGCGCGCCGCGGTCAATCAGGTCGCGGATTACGGCGTAGTACGCATCCTGCTTGGCGGTGTTCAGCCCGCCGGCAGATAAGATCGTGTGTTCATTAATCCCCAGGCGTATCGTCGGGGACGTGTCACGAGCAAGTGTGAACCATCCGGCACGCAGGCCGGGGTCGCCGATGACATCATCGATCTCGTGGAAGCC
>CAZJCN010000068.1:10885-11981 GCA_964544195.1 uncultured Phycisphaeraceae bacterium
GGCCAGCCCCAGGTCTGTGCGCCGTACGAGGGGCAGGTCAGGCGGTTGAAGTATTTGAACAGCACGTCGCGATAGCGCCGGCCGTCGGGCGTGTCCTGGAGCACCTGTTCCCCGACGAAGGTTGCGAAGCCGAAAGCATGTCTGCGGAGTGTGATCTCGACTTGCGCACCGGCGACGGGAGCCCCGAAAGCATCAACAACCAGAACCCGCAGATCGGCTTTGCGGTACTGATCGATGCGCTGTTGTGCTTGCGTGCGCCATGCCGCGTCAGGCTCCTGGCCCTCATAGCTCAGGCGTGTGCGGGGCAGTTTATCCAAGTCAGCTCCGGGCCCAAGGTTCCATAGCAGAATGTTCGCCACTTCCACGCGCTGGGGAATCACGCCCAGGTGCATCGAGAAGTTCACCGTACCCGGATCAAAATCCCGGGTAGCGGTGCAGGCGAAATAACGCCGGCTCCAACGTGGGCCCGGTGCCCCTTCGATCTTGCGCAGGTCGGTCCAGCCGCCCTCGGGTTTTTGTAGCCAGCCGGTGAACTGCCCGCCCCCGGATTCTTTCTCCGATTCGGCCCGCACGTCGATCAGCCCAAACAGGACGTCCCCCTTCTTGATCGGTTTGGTGTTCCAAGGGGAAACGATTTGCGCGCCCCACACGGGATCGGTTGCCCGAGCGACCTCGACTCGTACGGCCTGGGAGAAGGGCTGGCCGTACACATCGACCAAGCTCAGCGTGGCGAAAGGCGACTCGCCTGGCCCCTGCAGTTTTTCCGGGTTGTTCCCGTGGATGATCAATTCGGCATCGGGTCCGAGCTGTTCAACGAGCTTGGGATCAACCGGATTGATCACAGGCGCATGCGTGTCATCCGCACCGGCGGGTGTTTGACCGGACGAAAAGGCGCATGCGAGGATTAACAGCAGGCGGCTGAGATTCGATCTGTTTACAGGCACTACGGTCACGTGCGTTCTCCAAGATTATTTTGCTACCGGTTGGATGATCGGCGTATCGGGGAAAATGACCGCTCACGGTTAGGCGGGCGGCCATGGAGGAATAGATGATTAGTGGCGCCGTCGCAGCGTCACCATCGCGCTGAAGCCAAACA
>CAZJCN010000069.1:0-2845 GCA_964544195.1 uncultured Phycisphaeraceae bacterium
TGCGATCACGGACACCACCACCACGATCACGAGCCGTTCGAGCCGACCGATCCGGCACAGAAGTCGCTTGCCGACGCGATGCGGGTCAGCTTCGCGATCCTTAAGGTCATCATGTTCGTGATGCTGGTGGCCTACGCCTGCACGGGGATCTTCCGGGTCGAGCCGCAGGAAAAAGTCATCCGGCTTCAGTTCGGCAAGATCGTCGGCGAAGGCGAGGGGAAGGTGTACAGCCAGGGGTGGTACTTCGGCTGGCCTTACCCGATTGAGGAAAAGGTCAAGGTGCCGATCACCGAGCGGTCGGTGATGATCCGTGACACGTTCTGGTACGAAGGCGAGGCGACGGACCCGCTGGGCAACCCGCGCGGTGGGCCGTTGAACCCGGAAAAAGACGGCTCGCTGTTGACCGGCGACGCGAACATCGTGCACGGCCGGTTCCGCATCGACTACCTGATTCAGGATGTGGTGCGTTTCGTCGAGAACGTGGGGATGCCCGGCCCGGGTGACATGAGCGCCGCGGATGAATTGGTCAAGAGCGTGGCCGAGCAGGGCATTGTCTATGCCGCGGCTCAGTCTCGGGCGGACGACTTTATCAAGAAGGTCTTTAACCGCTCGGCGGCGGTTCAGCGGATGCAGGAAGTGTTGGACTCGATGGGCGCGGGGATCCGGATCGTCCGATTGGTGATCGAGGACAGCCAGGCGCCCGTGTCGGTTCGGCCGTCTTATGCCTTGGTCACCAATGCCGAGAGCGAGCGCAGCCAGAAACTCAGCGCCGCACGGCAGAAGGCGACCACGCTGCTGAACGAAGCCGCCGGGGAAGCCCATCAGGCGCTGCTCGACCTGATCTCGGCTTACGAGCTGGCGCAGTCGGCGGGCGATGTCGCGGAGGTACAACGGCTCGAATCCTTGATCGATCAGGCGTTCGATCAATTGCGTATGCCCCCGGAACTGGGCGGCATGGCGATCGGCGGGGAGGCGTCACGATTGATCAGCGAAGCCAACACCTATCGCACCGAGACGGTCGAGAAAGTGAAATCCGAAGCCAACAGCTTCCGCACCCTGCTGGCGCGGTACCGCGAAGCCCCCAAGCTGTTCGTCAGCCGGGAACGCCAACGCGTCCGGGAGGCGATCTTCACCGGCGACAACGAGACGTTCTACAACAACGCCGGGCAGCTTTATCTTGAACTGAACACCGACCCCGAGCTGGCTCGACAGCGCGAACAAAAACGCCTCGAAGAAGCTCAGCAGGCGCAACAGGAAAACAGCAGCAATCCATAACCCCGGCTGATACGATTCACACACCCCGGCCCGAGCTTATGACACAAGCCATTCAAAAACCCGACACCCCCGCGACGCCGAGAACGCAGAACCTGGTCGTCAAGTGTGTCAGCCTGACCAAGATCTTCAAGGACTTCTGGCTGCGCAACCGGGTCAAAGCGGTCAACGAGATCGACCTGGACATCTACCGGGGCGAGGTGTTCGGGTTGCTCGGTCCCAACGGCTCGGGCAAGAGTACGACGATCAAGCTGATCCTCGGCCTGCTGCATCCGACCTCCGGGCGTATCGCGGTGTTCGGCCGACACCCGCGCGACGTCAAGAACAAGCAGCGCATCGGGTACCTGCCGGAGGAATCGTACCTGTACCCGTTCCTCAACGCGTATGAGACGCTGGAGTATTACGCCCGGCTGTTCCACCAGAAGCGTGACATCCGCCGAAGCCGGATCGAAACCCTGTTGGAGATGGTCGGGCTGCAGCACGTGGCCCGTCGGCCCGTGGGAGAATACTCCAAGGGCATGCAGCGCAAAGTCGGGTTGGCGCAGGCGTTGATCAACGACCCGGACCTGTTGATCCTCGATGAACCGACCTCGGGCATGGACCCGATCGCCACGGCCGACGTCAAGCGTGTCATCACCAGCCTGGCTCAACGCGGCAAGACGATCCTGCTGTGTTCCCACCTGCTGGCGGACGTGGAGGACGTGACCGACCGGGTAGCGATCATGTACGGCGGGAAGGTGCGTCGTTACGGGCCGATCGATGAGTTGCTCGAAGAACACGACCGCACGGTGATTTCCACGCCGGCGCTGTCTCCGGAAGAAGAGGAGCGGGTGCTGGCCACGCTGGAACGGGAGGGGATCACGGACGTGAGCATCAGCCGACCGAGGCAGAAGCTCGAGACGTTGTTCCTGAACATCGTCGCGGAGGCCAAGGCGGCGGGCTTGGCGACTAGTGGTGCGCAGTCGGGCGGCAAGATCGCGGACTTCCTGGCCGGCGAAGGGGAACAGGTTGAAGGTGAGGCGGTGATTGAACAGCTGGTGGTCAAGAAACCCGCGGCACAGCCGACCGAGGCACCGGCCGAGTCGGCCGAATCCGAGCCGACCCGTGACGACACCGTGATCGACGCGTTGACGACGGGGGGCGCCAAGCCCCAGGAGACGCCACCCAAGCCGTCCGCACCCGAGGACACGGCCGACGAGGAGGCCGATACCGGGTTGATCGATTCCCTGATCCAGAAGAAAGACACCGGCAGGAAGCCCGATGCCTGAGCCTGCCGGCACGAGAGTTCATGCGTAGAAGCTGGAAGATGTGGCTGATCGTCCTGCTGGCCCTGGTCGCGTTGACCGAGGGGCTGGGCCTGTTGCTGGGCGCACAGGGATCGGACTCGGCGGCGGGCGTGGTGCGGTCGGTCGGTCGGATCTTAGCGAATGGTTGGGTGATCTATGGCCTGATCGTCTGGCGCTGGGTGCCTTGGGTCCGGCGGTTCGGGGTGTTCCTGCTCGGGACGGCCGGGGTGCTGATGTTCGGGCTGATCTGCTACGCGATCGGCTGGACGGACATGGTGATCGCGCTG
>CAZJCN010000069.1:2945-11483 GCA_964544195.1 uncultured Phycisphaeraceae bacterium
TTGATGGCGACATCGGGGCTGCTGAGCCTGATGACGATCTTCCTGTCGATCGCGACGATCACACGCGAGCAGGAGGGCAAGCAGATCTACCTGACGCTGACCAAACCGGTCCACCGTGCTGAGTATCTGATCGGTAAGTGGCTGGGGGTGACGTTGTTGAACCTGCTGCTGCTGACCGTGTCCTGCTCGGGGATTTACGCGTTCACGAAGCTGTTGGAGGCGCAGCCGGCGCGTGACGCGGAGGACCGGTTCGCGGTGGATACGCAGGTGCTGGTCGCGCGTGAATCGGTTGAGCCGACCGCCCCGGACCCGCAGGCCCTGCGTGAGATGTTCAATGAGGTGCTGGAACGGCTGCGTCGAGAAGACCCGGAGCGTTACGGCCAGCCGGGCTCGCCGTCGGACGACCTGTTGCCGCAGGACCGGGCCGAGATCCAGCAGAAGGTCATGCTGCAGTGGTACACCATCCCCAGCCAGACATCGAAGACTTACCGGTTCACCGGGCTGGAGGAGGCGAGGCAATACGATCAGCCGATCCAGTTGCGATTCAAGCCACAGGTGGCGGGAGAATCGTTCAACGGGTTCGTGTTTCTGGGTCTACGGATCAATGGTCGCTATTTCTCCCAGCCCGGGCTGACGACCGCTGAGGGGTGGCTGAAACTGGCGGAGCGCAACTTCCACACGCTGAGCATCAACCCGGCGGTGATCGACGAAAACGGCGTGATGGACGTGGAGATCTACAACCCCCGGCCCGGCGGGCAGCGACAGCCGCCCCTGAACTTCAACCCCAAGGACGGGATCGAGGTGCTCTATCGTGTCGGGGATTTCGAGGCCAACCTGGTGCGCGCCGCCGGGGTGATCTGGCTGAAGCTGATGTTCCTGGCGATGCTGGGACTGGCGGCGGGAACGTACCTGGGCTTCCCGGTGGCGACGATGGTGTGCCTGTTGATTTATTTCACCGCGGCGGGCAACGCGTACCTGACGGAGAGCCTGAGGTATTACGCCGCGTTCCCGAAAGAGACGCTGCCGTGGTGGGACAAGATCACCTGGTTTGTGGCGCGTGTCGGATCGTTGATCAATGAAGGGAAATATGACGAGCTGATCAAGATGCTGATCAAACTGGTCGGCACGTCTTTCGTGACGATCGCGCCGTCTTTCGGGGATCTGAACCCCACGCCGCTGGCATCGGACGGGCGATTGGTGCCTTGGCGGATGGTGATGCGTGCGCTGTTGTGGTGCGGTGTGATCTGGACCGGTCTGGCGGGGCTGATCGGGTGGTTGATCTTCCGTGGCCGAGAACTTGCGAGGGTGACCGTATGATGGCCGGCCGATGGGTCCAACTGGTGGCGGCGTTGACGGCGGCGGCGTGCCTGTTCGGGTCGTTGCTGCTGGTCGGGCCGATCAACCGTCAGCGTGTGGACCTCGGGGTGGTACAGGTGTCGCGTTATGGCGACGCGCCGAAGTACGTGTTGTTGGCGGCGGCGATGGGAACGTTCCGCGGTCTGGCGGCCGACTTCCTCTGGTACCGGGCCGAACAGTTGAAGAACGAGGGCAAGCTGTTCGAAGCCAACACGCTTGCCGAGTGGATTACCAACCTTCAGCCGCGGTTCGGGCAGGTGTGGGTGTTCCAGAGCTGGAACATGGCGTACAACATCTCGGTCATCACACACACGCCGGAGGAACGCTGGGACTGGGTCAACAAGGGTATCAAGCTGCTGCGTGACGAGGGGATCGTCTACAACCCGAACAACATCGCGATCTATCGTCAGCTCGCGTGGACGTTCTTCCACAAGATCGGCCAGCGTGCCGACGACATGAACACGTACTACAAAGCCAAGCTGGCGATGGAGTGGCAGGAGATCCTCGGCAACCCGACCGAGGGCGCGACCAAGGAGCTGGCGCTTGAGCGATTCAAGCCGATCCGTGATGCGGCGGTGGATTATTTCTCGGTGGAGGCGGACGTCGACAAGCCCCGCGATCCGCTGACCCGGCTGTATGAGAAGCACCCGTCCACGCGCCCACTGGTCGTGAAGCTGCGTGAGATCGGTTACGAGCCGGACGAACAGTGTCTGCGCACGATCGGCCGGATCGGGATGTTCCAGCGTTACGGCGACCCGAGGCAGCTCGTCGGGCCGGACGGGCCGTTGCTGGATGAAAAAGGCAACAAGCTGTATGACCTGCTGATGGACCCGTCTAATACGGAAGGGTTCACGTATCTCATCCCGTTCATGCAGGCGCGTGTGCTGATCGAAACGTATCACATGGAACCGACGCGGATGTACGCGTTGATGGAGCGTTTCGGCCCGATGGACTGGCGGCACGCCGGGAGCCATGCGATCTACTGGGCGGCGACCGGGATCGAAAAAGCCGGCGAACTGAAAGACAAGACCAAGATCGACGTGCTCAACACCGATCGGCAGATCATTCAGGGCCTGCAGATGTTGATGCACTCGGGCACGCTGAGTTTCGACCCGCTGACCATGCGGATCGATACCACGCCGGACCCGCGCTTCATCGACGCCTACGGCGACGCGATGGTCGAGGCCAACGAACGGCAGAAGAGCACCGAATGGGCCGGTAAAGGCAACGAAGAAAGCTTCGAACAGGGGCACGAAAACTTCCTGCTCCGCGCGGTGCTGTATTCCTACCTCTACGGCGACCTCGAACAGGCGCACCGCTATTACAAGCAGCTCCGCGAGCTCTACGGCGACAAACCGCATAACCAATACCCACGGCCGCGGTTCAACATGCCGTTGGAAGACCTGATCGCGGATGAGATCAAGAACGACTGGCAGATGACCGACCAGGTCGCCCGGCCGATGATCGAGTCGTTGATGGTCAAGGCGTTCCGCGAGGGCCTGGCGAGGGCGGACTACCGGACCTACGGCCGATTCATCGAGACAGCCAAGCGGATCGAAAAAGAGCTCCGTGAAGACCGTCAGTACGACAACCCGATCTCGCCGATGGGGCAGGGCCGATTGATCGACTGGAAAAACTTCGAGTCGTTGTTGGGGGATACCTACGTCAAGTACCTGCGCTCGCCGAACTATGACCTGTTCGAACGGGCGCAGGTGTACCGCAACTCGCCGACGAACTTCCGGCAGGTGGCCTACCCGCGGGTGATCGAAGCGGTGAAGGAACAGGCCCGGCTGATCGGGTACGAAGACGTGGTAGACCGTCTGTTCCCGCCGCCGCCGAAGCCCGATGCTCCGCCGGTGGTGACACCGCCGGGCGAAGCGCCGGATGAGTCGAAAGAGCCGAGCGGCCAGGAAACTCTCGAACGCAAGTAACCCTTGATCAGAGCTACAAGCGGGTCACGCTGATGGTGGCAGTGGTGATGTGACTCTGCCCCGGTTCCAGCGTGATCGCGTTGGGGCCGGCATTCGCGGTTTCGATGCACACGAACCCGGGCCACTCGTCATCGCCGAGATCGGTCAGCGCTTTGGCTTTGTTGATCCACGGGTTCCAGACGACGGTAGACAGCGAGCCGGATTTATCAACGGAGATCCGCCGTTTCAAGCCCGGATCGGTCAGCGTACAGGTGTGCGGGGTGTTGATGTAAATACGGTCGGTTTCACTGGTGAAACGGATCGGCGCGTTGTCCTGTTGTTTTTGTGTGTGATGGTCAACCTGATCGATGTAGGTCACGCCTTCGAGGCCCGTGATCTCGATGGCTTGAACGTCCTTGACGACGAAGTAGCTGTGCAGCGCCGCTTCGAAGGTGTTTGGCGTGTCGCTGGTGTTGGTGACGTGCAACGACATGGTCAGTTCGTGGCCGAACGAGGCGCTGAATCGGGCGTGGTACGGCTCGAAAGTCTGTTCAAGATGCAAAGTAACGCGCTCGGGTTGGCAGTCCACGTCACCAAGATTCCAGGTGGTGATGCGTGCGGTGCCGTGCGACGGCTGGGACGGATCGGTCGCATGGGGTCCGAACCATGGGAAGCAGATCGGCACTCCGCCACGGATCGCCTTGCCGGGTTCATACCGCGTGGCCCGGCTGACAAACAAGACCGGATCGTGCCCGCTCGGTTGAAACTCGGTGACGTGGCTGCCGTGCAGGTACATACGGCCCCGACAGGCGGGGGTATCGACCACGGCACATGGCAGGTCTCCCGGCCCACGCTCGAACCTTAACAGCTTGGAATCACCGAAATCCTGATTGAGTGTTTCAATGTTCTGTTCTTCCTGACGGGTCATATCTCACTTCTGCTTTCTGCGCTTGCGATCGGATCTTTGTCGGTATGAGCGGAAGCTCGAAAATGACGCAGATCTAACTTAGCACACACGTCCCGCTCACGCGATTTTCATGCGTGGTTGTTCTACTAAGTCACGTTGCATATACCACGCCGCCCTTCTCTCGATACGGCTCGGGAGAAGGGCGGTTTTAGATGTCGGGTTGTTGCTCGTGTGTGTTGCTCGATGTGACGGCGACACGGGTTTCAATCAGGTACCCACGAATTTGGCGAAGTGGGCGTTCTGGGCCGGGACGACGAAGTCGAGGATGTCGTGCAGCACCTGCGCGGGTGAGTTCATGGCATCCACGTCGACGACGATGTCATCCGGGTAATGTTCCAGCACCGGCGCGGTTTCCTTTTCGTAGACTTCCCACCGGTGGCGGATGACCTTGATGTCAGCGTCATCGTGTCGGTTGGACTTCAGCGCCCGGCGACGCAGACGCTGGATCATTTCTTCCTCGTCGTTGCAGACCAGATGAATCACCAGCAGCACATCAATGTGCTCATCCATGATCTTGGCTTGTTCGAGCGTGCGAGGGATGCCGTCAAGGACGAGCAGGTCACTGTGGGGTTTATAGTGGCCGATGACGGCATGGGCGTGGATGTTTTCCGCCCACATCCGGACGGTCACCTCGTCCGGGACCAGTTCGCCACGTGAGCTGTATTCATAGAAGATCTTGCCCAGCTCGCTGTGGATATCGAGGTTTCGGAACACATCGCCGCAGGCACAGTGGTAGAAGCCGGGGATGGTGCCGAGTACTTTGCCTTGGGTTCCCTTGCCCGAGCCGGGGGCACCGAACAGGAGGATCGATTTGTAGCGGTCCATGGTAGGGGTTCCTGAGGGAGGTTATGAACATCGTTTCCGGGGATCACACCCCCGAAGCATAGTCGGCCAAATCGGGCGTTGGCTGATTGTTATAAGGGAATTCAGGAGACATTGCACGCCGATTTTCGCACGGTTTGTCGGGACGTGCGCCTATTGAGATGGCGATAGGTTTTCCATCATTTCAACACAGACACAGCACGCTCATTCATACGCCAAACACGAATATTTATCATGGTTTATAACTTGTTGATTGAGATGGATTAAACAATACACACGAGTATTGTGTTAGCCATATGTATGGCTTTTTGGTTTTTCTGACTTGATACCGTACCATTTCGATACTAATATTGATTCCAAAGTAAGGCGTAATTGATAATCAAGATCATTTGCGATGTGTCCGGTGGACCCGGTCGAGCCGGCACGCATGATCGTGTCCCGAGGAGCAGGCGATGCTCGCGCTGACCCGAAAAACCGACTACGCGTTGATCGCGCTGACGTACCTGGCCAGGTGTCAAGGCCGGTCGGGCGGGGTGGGGGCGAGTGCCCGCCAGATTGCGGAGGCTCACGGCCTGCCGCTGCCGCAGCTGATGAACATCCTCAAGGTGCTGTCGCAGGCGAAGGTGTTGGCTTCGACCCGCGGGCCGAGGGGTGGGTACCGGCTGGCGGTGGCGCCCGAGCGGTTGACATTGTTGGAGGTCATTACCGCGATGGAAGGGCCGGTCCAATTGACGCCCTGTGCGGAGGGCCTGCCGGTGGTCGGTCAGGGCTGTGAGTTGGCGGGCGACTGCCCGGTGCGTGGCCCGATCCGCTCCCTGCATCGGCGGATCTACAGTTTGCTCAACGGGCTGACGCTGCGTGATCTTTGCGACGGCCGATTGGATGAAAGTGATCGACACGAGAAAAACACTGGTGAAGCCCGGCGAGGCCGGGTTGATCGGGCTACACTGGAACGTCCCGCACTTGCCGACGAGCCCGTCGGCGTTGAACCCTGAACGAAGGAGTCGAATCCGATGGCACTGAAGCTGCCGATTTACATGGACCACAACGCGACCACGCCGGTCGATCCGCGCGTGCTTGACGCGATGCTGCCGTACTTCAAGGAGAAGTTCGGCAACGCCGCCAGCCGGAACCACCAGTTCGGCTGGGAAGCGGAAGACGGTGTCAAGATCGCCCGTCGGCAGGTGGCCGACCTGATCGGTTCCGATCCGAAGGAGGTGATTTTCACCAGCGGGTCGACCGAGTCGAACAACCTGGCGATCAAGGGCGCGGCCGACATGTACAAGGACAAGGGCCGACACATCATCACCGCGGTCCACGAGCACAAGGCCACGCTCGACCCGTGCAAGCGGCTTCAGAAGCTGGGCTATGACGTGACCTGGCTGGAGCCGGACCGCGAAGGGATCATCCACGCCCAGCAGGTCGCCGACGCGATCCGGGACGACACGATCCTAGTCACGATCATGTGGGCGAACAACGAGATTGGCACCATCAACGAGTTGCCGGAGATCGGGAAGGTCTGCAAGGAAAAGGGAGTGCTATTGCACACCGACGCCACGCAGGCGGTGGGCAAGATCCCCGTGGATGTCGAGGCGGCGGGTGTGGATCTGTTGTCCGGCTCGGCACACAAGATCTATGGGCCCAAGGGCGTCGGGTTCCTCTACGTGCGTCGGCGTCGTCCCCGGGTCCGTCTGACCCCGATCATCGACGGCGGCGGCCACGAACGCGGCATGCGTTCCGGCACGCTCAACGTCCCCGGCATCGTCGGGCTTGGCAAGGCCTGTGAGCTGTGCAAGCAGGAGATGGCGGAAGAATCCAAACGGTTGGCGGCGCTGCGTGACAAGCTCGAAACCGGCATCACCAGTCAGCTCGAACATGCCGTGGTCAACGGCAACCGGGAACGCCGACTACCCCATACCACCAACATCAGCTTCCCCTATGTGGAAGGCGAAAGCCTGATGATGGCGATCAAGGAGATCGCGGTCAGCTCGGGTTCGGCCTGCACCAGTGCGTCGCTGGAACCCAGCTACGTGCTCAAGGCACTGGGCCTGGGGGACGAGATCGCGCACAGCTCGATCCGCTTCGGGCTGGGTCGGTTCACCACCGAGGAGGAAGTCGATTACACGATCGACAAGGTCGTCAAGGCGGTGAAGAAGCTGCTGGAGCTCAGCCCGCTGTACGAGATGGTGCTTGAGGGGATCGATCCGAGCACGGTGGAATGGAGCGCACACTGAGCGGTGCACGCCGAATCCCGTTGCGTAACGGGTGAACGGCAAGACGGCAAACAGAACTGAACGATTCGTAAACTTTACGGGAGCACCCCACCATGGCATACAGCGAAAAAGTCATTGATCACTACGAACACCCGCGTAACGTCGGGAGCTTGGACAAGAACGCTAAGAACGTCGGCACGGGCGTCGTCGGCGCCCCCGAGTGCGGCGACGTGATGAAGCTTCAGATCCAGGTCGATGAGCAGACCGGCAAGATCGTGGACGCGAAGTTCAAGACCTTCGGTTGCGGTTCGGCGATCGCCAGCTCGAGCCTCGCCACGGAATGGGTCAAGGGCCGGACGATCGACGAGGCGTTGGCGATCAAGAACACCGACATCGTGCAGGAGCTGAGCCTGCCGCCGGTGAAGATCCACTGCTCGGTCCTGGCTGAGGACGCGATCAAGAGTGCGATCAATGATTACAAGAAGAAAAACGGCCTGTTGACCGAGGATGACAAGCAACCCGAACATGCCGGGGCCTGATCCGTTACAATCTTTTCACACCCGTCGCCCCGAATCCAAGCGGGCGGAATGATGGAGTCATGACAGCTATGGGCATCACACTGACCGAAACCGCGGCACGCGAGATCAAGAGCATCATCAAGCAGCAGGAGCTGAACGAGGAGACCGTTCGGCTTCGCGTCGGCGTCAAGGGCGGCGGCTGCTCGGGGTTCAGCTACCTGCTCGATCTGACCGAGCAGCAGCGCGACACCGACGAGGTGTTCGACGAGCACGGCATCAAGATCGTCTGCGACCCCAAGAGCTACCTGTATCTCAACGGGACCACGATCGACTTCAAGGACGAAGTAATGGGTCGGGGCTTTGTGTTCAACAACCCCAATGCCACCACGACCTGCGGTTGCGGAAGCAGCTTTTCCGCATGATATTTGGTATAGTGCTGTTGTCTGTATATCACCTCTAAGCCCGCGCTGCCCACAGGCGCGGGCTTTTTAATGCCATTCTTCACCGGCGTATTGCACGAGGTGGTTGTATCCCGACAAGTCCAGTGGTTTGGATGATCGGATGAGCAAGGGAGCGAAAAAAAAAGCCGACCCGCCTTTTCAGACGGGCCGCTTCAGCGTTCAAGCATCCCTCCGTAGGATGTCTTGGAAACGAACAACTTTCACTCGGGTTTTCCCAAGTCCACACACCCTCGTTAACGTACTTTCATGATATAACAGAAGCTTGTTATTTCAAGCCTTAAATTGAAATTT
>CAZJCN010000070.1:0-2150 GCA_964544195.1 uncultured Phycisphaeraceae bacterium
CAGCTCGACGCGAAGCAGTCGATCGGCAAGCGTTACGCCCGGATGGACGAGGCCGGGACCCCCTACTGCTTCACGATCGACGGCGACACACTGAACGATCAGACGGTCACCGTCCGTGACCGGGACACACAAGCCCAGGAACGGATCCACATCGACCAGGTTGAAAACTACCTGGCGGAAAAGATCCGGGAATAAGCGAACTTCAAGGTGCCATGAAACAGCGGATCGAAGCTCTACGGGCGTTGCTTTCGGCTTATCAGCCGGCATGTGATCAGGAAGCGTCCCACCTGCTTCGGATGCGGACGCTAGCCGACTGCGACGGCGATCCGCTGTCACGGGACCACTTCAAGCCGGGCCATTTCACCGCCAGCGCGTTCGTGTTGTCGCCGGACAGCCGGCGCGTATTGTTGGTTCTGCACCGCAAACTCGGACGCTGGCTTCAGCCGGGTGGGCATATTGATGCCGAAGACCGCGACCTGCTCGCCGCCGCTCGACGGGAGGTGGCGGAAGAAACGGGCGTGGTGGAACTGGCAGAAGTTACGACCGGCGTCTTCGACTTGGACATCCACCCGATCCCGGCAAGAAAGACGGAACCGGCTCACGAGCACTTTGATGTCCGCTTCCTGCTGCGAGCTGACTCGGAGGCGATTGTGCGTAATGACGAATCCCACGACGCGGCGTGGGTCGGGTTTGATGAGTTGGCCGAACGGATGCACGATCCGTGTGAAGCGCGGGTGGTCGGTAAGCTGCAACAGCTCGACAGGATCTTACAGAAACAGGCGTGAGAGAAACTCCGGTTTGCCGTGCATCCCCGGACGGACCCGGAACAAGGCGCCGGCGTGCTGGCCGTTTTTCTGCTTGTCCTGCCCGCCCGCGGAGGTGATGTAGAGTTCATCGAGGCCGGGCCCGCCGAACATGACGCTGCTGGCCATCGGGGTGGGCAGCATGATGGTCCGGATCGGCTCGCCGTCCGGAGAAAAACGGATCACCCGTGAGCCGTTCCACATGGCACACCAGACACAACCTTCCGCGTCCACGGTCAGGCCGTCCGGCGACCAGGCGTGATCGACTTCGGCAAACACGCGCCGGTTGCGGATCTCGCCGGTGTCTGGGTTGTAGTCATAGACAAAGATCTGGTGTGTGACCGAATCCACGAAATACATCAGGGTCAGGTCCGGGCTGAACCCGATGCCATTGGAACAGCCCAAGTCGTGTTCGACCTCGTGTCGTGAGCCATCGGGGTCGAAACGGTAGAGCGTACCGAGACGCAGGGTTTTGCCGGGGTTGTCGGGATCGGGCACGGGCATGGAGCCTGCAAAGACCCGGCCTTTCGGGTCGGCGGCCACGTCGTTGAATCGTGATTCGCCGGGCGTCGGTTCGACCACCACGGTCGGCTCTCCGCCGTCCCAGCGCCACACGCCACAGGCTCGGCCGAACAACAATAACGAGCCGTCCACCTGCACGGTCGCGGCGGCGATCCCGTCGTATTGCAGCGCCAGTTCGTGGTGGTTCGTCTTAGGGTCGTACCAGAACAGCCGGCCGGTGACGTTGTCCAGCCAGTAGAGCCTGCCCTGGGCGACGTGCCAGATCGGCCCTTCGCCGCACCGGCAGGCCTCGTCCGCGATCACTTCGTATTCGACACTCATGGGGTTCTCGTGGTTTGGGGTCCGTGTTGCGGTTTACCCGCCGAAGATCAGGCGGTAGCCGATGATGAAGATTATCACATCCGCAAAGACATGGCTGACGTACGCGGCGTAGAGGTTACGGGAGGTCAGGTAGATCCAGGACCAGGTGGCCCCACCGACGAACACACCCAGCGATGCCAGCGCGGTAATGAACGGGTCAAAGTACGCCGCCAGTGCGATGACATGATGGATTGTGAAAAACAGGCCCGACGCGATCACCGCAGACCATCGGGGCATCAACACCTCGCAACGGGTGAACACGAACCACCGCCAGACGTATTCTTCCAACAGGGAGTTGATCGTGCACCAGTAGATCGCGCCGAGCAGATAGATCGCGGGTGTGGACAGTCCGACGGCAAAAGCTTTTTCCCGCACGGTCGGTGCGTCGATCCGATCCCGTACCAGCCAGTAACCGACGGCGATGGCCAGAAAGATCAGTGTCCCGCTGACAATGGCGGCTTTCAT
>CAZJCN010000070.1:2250-5553 GCA_964544195.1 uncultured Phycisphaeraceae bacterium
TTGTAGGCTCGCTGAGCACGCATGATGGAATGGCCGTCGTCGATCCCGCCGGTGTCACGGCCGTAGCGGCGATCCGGATCGACAAACACGGGCTGATTCCCCATCTGAAGCTGAATGACTTCCGGCTCGACGACGTCTTCCTGCATCATGATGCCGACGACGTGACGGTGCATGGTGCTGATCTGGATCAGCCGGTGCGATGGTGCGGGCTGATGCATGGGGACGGTCAGACCGGGGCGGGCCTGTCCGATGACGGTCACCGGGCCGTCGGCAGCGATCGCCGGAACAGTCAGAGCACCGAGCGCAAGACAACTGAGTAACGTGTGCCTGAACCCTACCATGGGCGTCTCTCCTTCCTCTCCGGGCGGCAAACCCGGTTGTCGGTCGGGTCCCTCAACCTGACCGACAGCGTCTTTTCCCTCGCGGGCGGCGTGGTTCCGGCCCATACAACTTTAGGCCGGCACCGCTCCCTCCGAGTGATACCAGAAAAAAAGCAAGGGGCGTGCCAAGTTTCACCCGCCACCCACACTCTCGACATCTCCTTTGTTTTCAGATACTTACACCCATAATCCACGGATTGACATAAGTCCGTCTGGTGCGGGGTGATGCGAAAAATCAACACCCTTTTCCATGCCGTGGCATGGATGCAACACAGGCACGGACAAGCGGTTGCGGTGATGTCGGATTGACTTATCATGCGCCACGGCACGCATGGCCGATCGTTAAGGTTTCGTGCCCCCCCCGCCGAACTCGGCCCCGAATTGCCAGGCCACACCATGCCCCGCTCACATAACCAGCCCGTGCCATCTTTGATCAAGGTGCGCACCCGAACCGGGGACGCCTTGGCGCTGCGTCAGCAGTTGGCGTTTGTGACGTTCGCGTGGGTGTTCGGTTCCATCTGGCTGTGGTCGATCACCGGCGCGGCGATGACACGATTCGCCAGGGAAATGGGTGTGCCGGACTATGGCTTCGGCGTACTGGCGGCGCTGCCGTTCATCGGAACCCTGCTTCAGGTCCCGGCAAGTTACTGGCTGGAACGGTACGGCCGACGCAAGACGGTGTTCCTGTGGACGGCCGGGATCGGGCGTCTGATGTGGACGGCGACCGCGATGATCCCGTGGTTGCTGCCGAACGCGCGCGGGTGGTGGTGGCCGACGATGGCGCTGTCGCTGTTGATCTCATGGTCGTGTGCGCAGGCCTCGGCGCCGGCGTGGCTGAACTGGATGTCCGACGTCATCCCGCGACAGATCCGTGGACGCTATTTCGGGGTTCGAAACCAGATCGGCCAACCTATCGGGTTGCTGACCACGCTGGGGATCGGTTACGCGCTGGACCAGGCCGCCGCGGTGCAATCCACCCGCCCGGACATCATGCTGAAGGTCACCAGCGCGATATTGGGGATCGCCGGGCTGGCGGGCATGCTGGACATCCTGCTGTTTCGTTTCGTGGAAGACCCGGAAAAGCACCGCACCCCGACGACCGAAGGCCTGATGACCATGATGCTTCGGCCGCTGCGGGACCCGCAGTTCCGCTGGTACCTGGCGTTCAACTTCACGCTGATGCTGGGGATCGGGTGCATCGGGCAATACATCTGGCTGTACATGTTCGACGTGGTCGGCTGGTCGAACCAATTCGCGAACCTGATGTTGATCGCGATCCCGTTGTTGATCCGGATGTTCAGCTTCACGGTATGGGGCAAGCTGATCGATCGCTTGGGCAAAAAGCCGGTGATCCTGATCGTCGGCGCGGTGAGCATCGCGGACTCGATCGGTTGGCTTCTGGTCGGGCCGGACCGGTTTCTGCTGGGGTACGCGCTGGTGCTGATCGCGGTGTTTGTCTGGCCGGGGATGGAACTGGCGAACTTCAACTTCATTCTTGGGATGTCAGGCGGCGGTCGAGGGCGTGACCGAAGCGGCGGGGTGGCGCACGTAGCGGTCAACTCGATCGCGACCGCGGCGGGCGGGATCCTGTCGGGTTTGCTGGCGGCGGCGGTGGCCAAAGCGTTGACCGACTGGCGTTATGCCGTGCCGGGGACGGAGGTGTCGCTGACGTATCACGGCCTGCTGCTGCTGGCGGCCGGAGCGATGAAGCTGATCTCACTGCTGTTCGTGCTTCGGCTGGAGGAACCCAAGGCTGTCGCCACCCGAGACGCGATCCGATACATGACCACGTCGTTGTATTCCAACGTCCGCCAGGCGGTGCTGATGCCGACACGGGTGGTCGGCCAGGTGATCCGGTGGAGCTACAAGCTCAATCCTCTGCCGAAGCGACACAAGGCCGAGAAGCCCGAATCGACAGGTTGATTTCTGAGAATACCGGGTGATGCACTTCTTCGGGGAACCTGACGGCGTATGATGCGTCTGAACAAAAAACCCAGGAGGTCAACCATGCATCACAAGCACACATCGTATCGGCGTTGGCTTATTCCGGCGGTCGGTCTCGTCGCCGTGACCGTCATGATGGGCTGCCAGAGCCATCGCGGCAGCAGCGGTGGTCGGCTGGACGTCACACAGACCACCGAAGCGGAATGGGACTCGGCCAAGGTTCTGCCGGTGTCGCTGGTCGAGTTCAGCGATCAGGCAGCCCAAGCGCTGGTGCGTGACCTGATGAACCTGCCGGAGGTCCGCGACCAGGCGGGCCGGGTGACGGTGATCCTCGGCGACATCAGGAACAAGACAGGGATCGTCAGCTCGAACGAATTCGAGGTGGTGACCGCCCGGCTGCGCAACAAGCTGATCAACAGCGACCTGGCGCGGGGCACGCTTCGGTTTGTCGAACGGCGGGCGCGAATGCAGGATCTGGCTGCGAGGGAAGGCGTGGCCGCCGACCGTGTATTGGCCGACCCGCCGGACTACGACCCGCAGACCACGTACGCGCTCAACGGCGATTTCTATCGCATCAGCCGAGGCGAGACGCATCAGTACTACATGGAAGTCCAGCTCGTTCACTTCGGCAGCAACGAGATCGTGTTCTCCAACCGGTACGACTCGAAACACACCACCGACGATTGATGGCTGTATGGCTCGTTTACTTGACTCGTGCTGCCGAGTTCGAACGCGGAGCCGATCGGGCATGGGGCTTCGCTTCCACCGTTGCGCTGTGTACGTGTGGATCATCGGCTGGCTGGTGGGGGTGACCGGGGGATGCTCGACGCAGCCGGTCGGTGAAACGACACGGATGACCCTTGAGGACATCGAAACGATGGCGTCGGAGATGGCGCAGAGCATGCTGGCCAGCGAGGCCCTGGACCGACGCGGCCCGACCAGCGAGCCTTGGGTCATCTCGATCGACAAGGTGTTGAAC
>CAZJCN010000070.1:5653-7026 GCA_964544195.1 uncultured Phycisphaeraceae bacterium
GCGTTGGCGCTGGCGTATTACGCGATGACGCAGGCGGAATTAGGCTCGTGGGACAACGCCCGTGCCGCGGCCAATGCGTCGCTGTTTCATCTGCGTGACTTCGGTGAAAACGAGGACGGTGAACGGCTTGATACTTACGAGATCACCCGCCGTGCGGTTGAATATGAACGCGCGATCGAGGCCGGTGACTCGCCGGAGGAAGCACTTGAAAAAGCTAATTACCTCGACCACGGCTACGTCGTGCGCGATTCCGATTTCACGTTGGGATACCTGCTGGCGGGGATCGCGAATCAACAGCTCGGACGGGACCGGGAGGCGGACGATCATTTCCTGCGTGTGTTGGAGATCGATGACCGACTCGGTCGGCTGATCGAGGTGTTGCGTGACGGCCGGTACAACACGGTGCTGGTGGTCAGTTACGGGCTTGGGCCGCGCAAGGAAGGCTACGGCCCGGACAACGCGTTGGCGCGGTTTGTGCCGAGGTTCGTCAGCGATGAGGGCGAGTTGCGTGTCCGTGTCGGGCCGGGGATGGGACGGACCTATCCACTGGTGCTGGATGTGAACAACATGGCCCGCGATCACATGTGGAACAACCTTGAGGACATCCGCGCCGCCAAGAGCACCATCGGGACGGCGATGATCTACGGCGGGTTGATCGCGACACAGTACGGCGCTTCTCGCCGAGGTAAGGATGACACGGTCTATGCCGGACTGGGTGCAATCCTGCTTGGTGCTGCCCTGAAGGCCGGCGCCCACGTCGATACGCGGTATTGCGATGTGATGCCGCAGCGTTTTTATGTGGTCCCGTTATACCTGACCGATCCCGACACGCCTGTGATTCTGGATGTGCAACACCGCCCGGGCACGAAGCTGGTGCTGACCGGGCTGGGCCCGCCGAACTCTGTCACGGGACGGGCGCAGCTCCGCTACGTCAGGCTGGTGAGCCATCCGAATGGTCATGCGCCGCCGCCTGACTGGGCCGTTAGCGGCGAGGCGCATTACGGCAACCCGTACCACGCCAATCCCGAAAAACAGACTCGGCCCTACGTGCTTGGTGGGTTCGATGTCAGCCCCCCCACTCAGCGGGTGCTGGATGGATACCATCGGGCGGGACACTTACGGAACCTGACCTTGGCGGATCTGCATGAGCTGTACCGAGCTGAAGGGCTGGTCTGGGACGAAAACGACCATGGCGGGCTGGCGGGCCGACACGTGCTGGAGGGTGGGAACTCACTGGTGTGCCCGTTGCCGGGGACCGTGGGATTTGCCCGGCTGTTCGGTCAGGTCCATCCGCCCTACCGCCCCCGATCAGCATCCGTCCTGATGTACACCCAATCCCAGACACGAGACACCGCACCGTAAGGAGGAATAGC
>CAZJCN010000070.1:7126-9382 GCA_964544195.1 uncultured Phycisphaeraceae bacterium
TACGGCTCAAGGACGACAAGCCGGTGAACGCCCAATACCGGTTCATATTCCTGGATGCCAACGGGGTCTCGGTGGGAGAGCCGATGGATTGGCGATTCATGGTTCTGCCCCCCCGGCTGCAGGTGTTCATGGAGGGGGTGGCGACGGATTCGCGGGCCGTCGACTGGCGGCTGGAGGTGAGACCCGCCAAGTAACGATTTACCCTATATAACTGATAATAAACAAGTTACATCATATAATCCATTCTGGTCTGTGCTTGGGACAGGCCTTGGCGACGTTGCAATCTACGGCCGGGCTGCTAGACTACCCGGCTCGATTCAGCACAGAGGAAACCAAGCCATGTACGCGATCATTGAAGACTCCGGTACCCAGATCAAAGTCTCCCAAGGTGACGTTATCCGTGTGGACCTGCGTGACCTGCCGGACAACGCCCAGAGCCTGACCTTCGATCGCGTGCTGATGATCGGCTGCGAGAAGAACGGCCCGAAGATCGGCACCCCGCTCGTCGAGGGCGCGTCCGTCACCGCCGACATCCTCGATCCCGACGATTCGGAGAAGGTCAGCGTCGTCAAGTTCAAGCGTCGCAAGACCTACAAGCGCAACAAGGGCCACCGCCAGCACTATATCAAGTGCCGGATCACCGAAATCAAGGCCTGACGAAGCGCACTCACACAACCCCAAGACCCGGTTTATCGATCGATCGATGATCGAGGCACATGGTTGTTGCGCGGTGCGTCTCTCCCCTATTCCCCGATGATCTTGACTAATACACGTTTGCGTCGTCGGCCGTCGAACTCGGCGTAGAAGATCTGTTCCCACGGGCCGAAATCCAGATCGCCATCGGTGATGGCCACGACGACCTCGCGTCCCATGATCTGCCGTTTCATATGAGCGTCGGCGTTGTCTTCGCCGGTGCGGTTGTGGCGATAGCCGCCGACCGACGGGTCACCTGAAGGATTGAACGGGGCAAGCTTTTCGAGCCAGTCGTCGTAGTCCTGGATCAGGCCGGACTCATCGTCGTTGATGTAAACGCTGGCGGTGATGTGCATGGCGTTGACCAGGCACAGGCCGTTCTTCACACCGCTCTTCTTGACCAGATCGCGGACCTTGCCGGTGATATTGACGTATCCACGCCGGTCGGGGATGTTGAACCACAGTTCTTCGCGCAGGTGTTTCATCTCTGCTTGACTCCTGAAAAACTTGATGCCGAAGCGCATTCACTCGATCGGCCGGACCTCGGCCACATCGTCGGGGTCAATCATCACGCCGTCAATGATGTAGCCCAGCACCTCGCCCGTGCCCGGCCCGTCGGGATGTGTGGTGCGGTAAACCACTTCCTCGACTTCATGGAAGCATCGATCGGTGTGGCGTCGGATCGCCAGACGTGGGCCGTCCGATTCGGGATTGGGCTGGCGTTGGCGCGGCATCCGGGTATTGTAACGGTGGCCGGAGCGAGGATTCACCGGCCAGCCGGAAGGAGCCGACCATGGCTGAGATTGAGATCGGACAGGAAACCGAAAACCGTAACAATTGGTCATACCAGGTCAGCGTGTATGACGGGGGTCGGCATTACAGCTTTGACGTGACGCTGAGCTTTCAGGATTACGACCTGTGGAGCCACGGCACGATCCCGCCGTCGAAGGTGGTGGAAAAAGCGTTTCGGTTTCTGCTGTCGCGGGAACCGGCCGGCGCGATTCTGCAGAAGTTTGATTGTTCGGTGATCCGCCGTTACTTCCCGGAGGTCGACGCGGAACTGCCGAAGATGGCGTGAAACCTGTCCCGTCCTGCTCGTGCGTTTCATGCGTGCCGAACATACCCGGATCGGAGTGGATTGATCATGCCGCCGCGTGCTCATGTGTTGCTGGAAGCGAACTACAAGCAGTTGTTGAACGATCGGCCGAACGTGGCGGTATTGCCTTGGGGCGCAACCGAGGCGCACAATTATCACCTGCCACACGGGACGGACGTGTACGAAGCCCAGTTGTTGGCTGAACACGCAGCGGGTGAGGCGAATCGGTGTGGGGCCAAGGCGATCGTCCTCCCGGTCGTTCCGTTCGGCAACGACGCACAGCAACTCGATCAGGTCGCCACCATCAGCCTACGCACGTCGACCACACTGGCGATCCTCACCGACGTCCTCACTTCACTTAAGAAGCAGGACATTGACAGGCTCGTGATCCTGAACGCACATGGGGGCAACGAGTTCAAGCCCCTTGTCCGTGATCTGCAAGCCGAGACCGGGATGCTCATCGTCGT
>CAZJCN010000070.1:9482-11258 GCA_964544195.1 uncultured Phycisphaeraceae bacterium
AGTTCAAGCCCCTTGTCCGTGATCTGCAAGCCGAGACCGGGATGCTCATCGTCGTCGTGAACTTTTGGCAGCTTGTGCCGGAGGTAGTGGAGGAAATTTTGGATGACCCGGGAGATCATGCCGGGGAACTGGAAACGTCACTGTTGATGCACCTGACACCGGGGCTTGTGAAGCTGGAGCAGGCCGGGCCGGGTTCAATGAATGCTTTTGAATTGAAGGCCTTGCGTCAGCCCGGAGTCTGGACGCCGCGTCCGTGGTCGAAAACACATCCGGACACCGGTGCCGGGAACCCGTCGAAAGCCACTGCTGAAAAAGGCAAGCGCTGTTTCGAGGCGATGAGCGAGAAGATCGCGGAGCTATTGGTTGAAGTTTCGCAGGCGAGCAAAGGGCAGTTGCCTTATATCTGATGGCCTCAGGCATCCGTGATGCCCTGCCTCAGTTCACGAGGGGTGACCTCGATCTGAGGGGTCGGCTCGGCGGGCAGTTCCTTGGACGAGTCAGCGCCAAGCTCTTTGAACTTGCGGGCGCTGGCGACAACGCGCGTTTCGAAGCTGCCGACGAACTTATTGTAGTTCTGCACGGAAGTTTCCAGGCTCTTACCGAGTTTCTCGACGTGGCCGAGCGCCACAGCGATGCGTTCGTGCAGCTCCTTGCCCAACTCGCTGATCTTGCGGGCGTTTTCCGCGATCTTTTCCTCACGCCAGCCCAAAGCGACGGCTTTTAGGAGTGCCACGAGCGTGGTCGGGGTCGCGATCACGACGCCTTTACCCATGGCGTATTCGATCAGGTCGGCTTTACGACTGGCGGCGGCGTAGAGGAAACTTTCGCCGGGGATGAACAGCACGACGAAGTCAGCGGAGCGCACCTGGTCCTGGTAGCGTTTGCCGGACAGCTCGTTGATCCGTTCGGTGATGTGGCGGACGTGGCGTTCCAGTTCCTGTTCGCGTTGGGCTTCGTCTTCCGCCTCCACGGCGGTGAGGAACGCGTCGATCGGTGTCTTGGCATCAACGACGATCTCCCGACCGCCGGGCAGATGCACACGCATATCGGGGCGCAGCCCGTCGCCGAGAGTCCCCTGTTCAACGAAGTCGCAGTGTTCGACCATGCCGGCCAGCTCGACGACCCGCTTGAGTTGGACCTCACCCCACCGGCCGCGCACGTCCGGTCGGCGAAGGGCCTTGACGAGGTTGGCCGTCTCACGCTGTAGCGACTTCTGGTCTTCGAGCATGGAGGAGAGCTGTTGCCTTAAGCTCTGATATGCGCCCTCCCGCTGCTTCTCGATATCGGTCACCGCTTTGGCGTGCTTGTCCAATGATTCACGGATGGGCTTGATCATCTGCTCGATCGCCTGCTTGCGCTGTTCGAGCTGGGCGGTGGCGTCCTTCTGTTTGCCGTCGAACACTTCCTTGGCCAGCTGAAGGAGTTGTTCATTGGACTGCTTGAGCACGTCGTTCGCCAACGCCTTGAACCGGTCCCCGAGCCCTTCGAGCTGGGCCCGGGCCTTGGCGATCTCGACATCGCGCTGGCGAAGCTCGTCACGCAGGGAAGCGGCCTGACGCTCGGCTTCGTCCAGCTCGGTACTCAATTGTGATTCCCGTCGTAACAGCCCCTGTCGCTGCGACCAGAGCCAGACCACAGCCAGGAGCAGCAGGACACACAGAACGGCAGCGATCGTGAAGAGGGTCGGCCACATACCGGGATTGTAACCGGCCCGGACCGGCCAAGACATAGTGAATTGTCATGACGGTTCCTGTCAGGAATACCTGTCCTGTGTTC
>CAZJCN010000071.1:0-8739 GCA_964544195.1 uncultured Phycisphaeraceae bacterium
GATGGTTGATGGATCGACCTTGGCCCTATCGCGTACGACCCCAGACCAACCCGGTTCTGCTCCGGCCCCCGGTAGCGCGTCTGCTGAACGGTCGTTCCCCGACAAGCCCCCTGCCGTCCAGCTGAGCCGCGCCCAGATTCTGCATGCAACAGCGATCTGTCTGGCAGAGGAAGGATACGACGGAACAACAATCCGGCGCATCGCCCGACAGTTGAATTGCGCGGTCGGGTCCATCTACCGTTACTTCAAAGACAAACGATCGCTGCTGGATGCGGTGACACAGGCCCGTTTTGAACCGGTGGCTCAGATCGCGGAGGTGTCGGCTGAGCGATCGGCGGCCTTGTATGCCCACGCCGCAGCGGATGAGCCACAGCAATATCGCCTGATGTTCTGGCTGGCCAGTGTCGGTCAGCCCGACGGCACCCCCGGCGTGCCGGCTGTGGTCAAGCGGATCATTGACGCTTGGGCTGTACAGATGGGCGATCGTAAAAAGGCGGAGCGATTCTGGGCTCATCTCCACGGCAGAATCATGCTTGGCCAGGTCGGGCCAGAGCAGACCAAGGGTAGCTGACCCGGATACACTGACCCGGTATGGCTACCTCCGACCTGACTGTTTTCTGTCCAGCCAAAGTCAACCTGGCGCTTTCAGTAGGCCGGCCTCGATCTGAGGACGGGCTTCATCCGATAGCCAGTTGGATGTTGGCCGTACGATTCGGTGATGAATTGCGCTTGACACGTCTGGCTCCCGATCAAACCTGCCGGTTTGATATCCGATTTGCCGACGATGCGCCGCATAAGCAAACGATCGATTGGCCGATCGAACGAGACCTGGCTTACCGAGCGCTACGTCTTATGGAAGACCGGGTTCATCAACCCCTACCGGTGGATGTTCGGATCATCAAGAAGATCCCGACCGGGGCCGGATTAGGAGGCGGCTCCAGCGATGCGGCTGGCATGTTGGTCGGACTCAACAGGCTGTTTGATCTCGGACTGGATTATCACCAACTCATATCTCTTGGTAGAGAGCTTGGTAGTGATATCGGCTTTCTGGTCGCTGCGCAATATCACCATACGTCAGCGGTTGTCTCGGGGGTTGGGGAAACCATCGAGCCGTGTGCTGTCCCAACTTGGGGAAAGACCTTCTTCGTATTGATATTCCCCCCCGTTTCATGCGATACGGGTGAGGTTTATCAGGCTTTCGACGAGATTCAGCCGGATGCAGAGATTGACTCTGATCGCGTTTGGAAACTGGAGCAGGCTGCCGATCTTGGTTCGGCTGGTATTTTCAACGATTTGCTTCGAGCCGCCTTTCACGTTCAGCCCAACCTGCAAGTCCTGCATGAAAAGTTGGTCGATCTGTCAGGCCGGCCTGTACACCTTTCAGGGTCGGGGTCGTGTCTGTTCGTGTTGGCTGACAATCTGGAGGAGGCGGAACACATCCGCGGCTTGATAACCGATACGTTACGACTGCCGGCCGTGATTACTCAAAGCCTGTGAGTGTTACGGCGTATCAGGTTTTACAAGCCGGCGAGCGATACGCTCACGTTCTGACTCGGGCAACTGTGTGTCCGGGTCCAGATAGAAGTTGTCGTTGATGGCCAGCGCCCGACGGTATGCTGATTCGGCTTCAGAAAAGCGCCCCTGCTCCCACAACAGGTCACCGAGTTTTACATGATCATTCAAGCTGTTGGGGCTTAAGGTTGTGACTTTTTCCATGGCTTGGACGGCTGTTTCCAGGAATCGCCGATTACCTGTGACGTCGTAAGCACTGCGGGCCAATGAAGCCCGACGACGCCATGAACTGACACCAGTCAGGCCGGCTTTTTCAGCACGGTCCAGAATGTCGAATGCCGAATTCAATAGAATTTCAGCTTCTTCTTGGCGACCTTGCGACCAGAGCGTGGCCGCCATCTCATAACGCAATCCGACCTGCCAACGAATCGTGATCGGATCATTGGGTATGACCGCTGATGCCGCGTCGAGTTCTCTGATCGCCACCTCAACGCTGTGGTTTGACAACGCCATTGATGCATTGCGTAGATGGGACTGATGTGTTGTGACCGGTGTAGCGTGATATACCGCGATGATGATTGCACAGATCAGCAGGGCTGCGGGTACGAGCCACTTGCTCCCGGACCATTTAATGGTTCTGACTGTGTTTGGTTTTTCTGTCTCATCTGCCGAGGACAGGCCTACCACCAGCCAAGCGAATGATGCGGCGGAATGCCAGTAAAAGGTCATTTCGATCTGGGCATGAAGCATCAATACCAATGATGCCAGCCCGATCGCCCGGTTCAGCCAGCCGGGCCAGGCAGATAAGCATGGGTATATCCCCCATACCGCCAGTCCAAGGTATCCAAGCAGACTCACCAGCCACAACAGCGCTGTCTCCGCATACAGACCCGGGAATTGCACGGCATACTGGATTCCAAATAACACGGCGGCGAACGCGATCAAGAGCCGTAAGGTTGTCTTATCCATGCCTGTGACAGGCTTGTATCGGTCATCCTCGCCATCGCAAACGGAATGTGCCAGATGTCTGCCGATGACGCAGCCGGCGCTCCATGTCCACCTCAGCAGCAGCAGACTCCAAGCGACGCCACCGACTCCAAGCATGACCAGATAGTCGATGAAAACGTTGTGTGTGCTTGATATGACTTCCGGACTGATGGGATTACGAACGGTTTCGTAGAGGTCTTTGAAGGAGCCCGGCCCAACACCAAATATCAGACGCGACATGTCCGCCCGGATAAGATCCATGGCCCCCTGCCAGTAATGGAACCTGAACAACAGGCTGCGTTCACCATGGTAATCGGACGGCGGCCCCATCATCCCGCGGATCACAACCACACCAATCCCCCCCATCACCACCAACAGGCACAAGCCCCCCACCCATCTCGGCTTCAATCGCTCCCACACTCTACGCGACAGCCAAAGCGCGATAGCGAAACATGACACGATGGCCAGCGCACACATGGCGCCCCTCGAACGGGTCAGCCAGAGCGTCACGCCCCCCATGATGACTGCTGCCAGGAGCAGGGTGAAACGCCATGTTGGGAATCGACGCTTGATTCCCGAAAACAGAACGACGAGAGACATGGCCGTCAATGCGGCAGCGATTGAGCCGAACACGTTTGACATGCCTACCACACCGATCGCGTCGTTGCCGGTCAGGCGTGTCAGGTACTTCGTGTATTCCGTTGTGCCGGGCGTCATACCTCTTATCGGTATGCCTTCTTCGACGCTCTGATAGAACGACTGCAAAGTCATAGGTTGTTCAACATAGATATACCATGACGCCTGCAGTACGAACGGGACCACCATGGCAATCAGGACGGTGGCCATCAGTTTCCTTGGACGTGTGAATTGTGCCAGGTGAGCAGCGGCCAGCCCTGTTGCTACTGCTGCAATCCAGGCGGCCCCATAAAAACGATTATGGAAATGATCAGGCATGTGATACAGACCGGGGATTACCCCCAGCACTGCGAGGATGCAAGTTGTCTTATGTATCTTCCCGCCTGCAACGATGACGCTGGCCATGGCCAGCCCGGCAGTCAGGATCGCCGCAACGGATAGCCAGATCATGCCGGCCGGGCCAAAACTGATGGCCGTATCAGAAATACCCGTCAATCTTGGGTCGGAATCAAGATAGAGTGTTGGCGTGAACACGACCATCAGAGGCAGTAACGTGGGAACGAGCAGTAATGCTGCCACGATCTCCAGGCCCCGATGATTGGTATGCCCGGGCGGGTCGTTTGTCTTAACTGCAGTGTGAGTCATGAATGTGTCGGTCAGGACGAGGTCGCGCTGTCATGGGGTTGGTACCGGCCCGGTGGACTCATGGATTTCCAGCCACGCCGGGGGTGCGGGAGAAAGGGCGGTCACCGTTCCGATGAGTACCTGATTCAGTAACCGGCAGGCATGCTGTCCTAATTCATAGGCGTTCTGACACACCGCTGTCATGATCGGCCAGGTCATGTACCTGACTTCCGTATCATCGAACCCGATGATGGATAAATCCTCGGGGATCCGGATTCCCAACCGTCTGGCTTCGTACATGGCTCCCAAGGCCGTCATGGGGTCGGTGATGTATATGGCCGTAGGGCGATCAAGCGCCGTCGCCAAACGGCGAATGATCTGTTCCCCCCCACTACGATTTGCGGGGGCACGAAGGATCAGTTTTTCCTCGACCGGGAGCCCGGCTTCCTGCATCGCGTCGCGATACCCAGCCAGCCGTTCCTGGTGGTCCGAATCGTCAACCACGTTGACACATACAGCGATCCGTCGATGCCCCAAACCGATCAGGTGCGCAACCGCTTCCTGACTGGCGGTGCGAGATTCGCAATACACGCTGGTCACATTGGGTTCGTTGAACCGTTCCCCGACCACCACAGCCGGGAACCCGTGCTCGGCAATTTTCAAGCATGCCGAATGATTGCTGGCAGTTGTTCTGAGGATCGCTCCGCGAACCCCGAGGCGCTGAAACATCTGAGAATATGTCTCGTCATTGCGACGAGTCCGCCTTACGTCCAACAGCATCAGGTTCCAGTCTGTTTCAGACAGCGAGGTGTAGACCCCCTCGAGTACCGCGCTGTCGAATGGAGAACCCAAAGAAACATCGCCCGTGTACACATAAGCAATGTTCATCGTCTCCCGTCGGCCGATCTTCGGTACATACCGATGCCGGTTGGCAGCCGCGAGAACACGTTCTCTCACCGCCTCGCTTACGGACGGGTGGTTGTTGAGCACCCGTGAGACGGTGGCGATGGAGACGCCGGCCTGCTTGGCGATTTCTCTGACGTTAGCCAAAACACAACACCCGTTCGGATCAACAAGCCCGCATGACAATCAAACATAATCTTATCATGGACCGACAGATAGTGCTTCATGCACCGCCATGATGCCTTCTCATCGCGGCATATCGTTCAAAATAAAACCCCCCTCGGGTGGTGGGGGTCCCGAGGGGGAGGAGGGAGAAGGAAGAGTTCGTGGTTGGCCTCGCCGGGAGGCGAATGCATCCTGCGTGGCCAAGGTCAGTCCTTTTCATCCGGGTCCGATCCGAACCAGCCCCGGATACACCACAGGCACTACTTCCTTCCTGGTACGGGCTTGATGTATATGCTCTTGGCCGTCTCCTGTGTTATGCCATACAAACAGATCAAACCATCACTGAAGGGCTTAGCTGCACCCCATGGAGGCACCGCAGTTCAAGCACTTGTAGCAGGTTCCGTTACGGACGGTGATCGTGCCGCAGGTGTCACACGCCGGGGCATCGGCCTGCATCTGGCTCATCGCGGAGGTCAGGGCGGAGCGAGGCGTATCCACGAGCGTCTGTGTCTGCGTCGCGGCAACCGGCTCGGGGGAAGCGATCGGTGCCGGTTTGGGATAGACCGCCGATTGGGCTCCGCCGTTGCCGGAGGAAGAACCGCTATGCCCATTACCCCCAGCAGGCTCGGCTTTAGTCGCAGCGGTTGCCGGAGCCTGCGCGGGTTCGGGCTGTGCCTTGGCACGGTTCGGAGCGTTGGCGGCTCGGTAGCCGGGCACGAACTCCATTCCCAACCAGCGGAAGATGTAATCCACCAAGCTCTTGGCAAAGGGGATTTCCGGATTATGCGTAATCCCGGCCGGCTCGAACCGTTGATGTGTGAACTTATTGACCAGCGACTCGATCGGGACACCGTACTGCAGCGCGACGCTGATAGCCGTGCCAAGTGAATCCATCAGGCCGCCGATAGTCGAGCCTTCCTTGGCCATGGTGATAAACAGCTCGCCGGGGCTGCCGTCTTCGTACAAGCCGACGGTCAGGTAGCCTTCATGGCCGGCCACGTTGAACTTGTGGGTCTTACCCATGCGCGTGTCGGGCAGGCGACGACGCAGCGGACGTTCCACGATCCGCTCAATAATCTTTTCGACGGGTTGACGCTCGGTCTGGGCTGGAGAAGCGGATGCCGCTTCTGCAACCGCAGCTACCTCCACCGCGACTTCATCCTTCGCGGCCTCGATCGCCTCTTCGTCTTCCACGCCGTCGTCAGAGGCGGTGTCGTCCGCCTTGTTCGACAGCACCTGGCTGAGCTTGCACCCGTCGCGGTACAAGGCGTTGGCCTTGAGGCCCAATTCCCAACTGAGTCGGTACGCCTGTTTGATGTCATCCACCGTAGCGGAGTTGGGCAGGTTGATGGTTTTGCTGATCGCACCGGAGATGAAAGGCTGTGCCGCCGCCATCATGCGTATATGCCCTTCCGGTGCAATGAAACGCTTGCCGGTCGGCCCGCACGTGCTGGCACAATCAAACACCGGCAGGTGTTCCTCCTTAAGGTGTGGAGCGCCTTCCACCGTTTGGGAACCGCAGATCACCCGGTTCAGCTCAGTAATCTGAGGTTTAGTCAGCCCCAACGCAGCCAGAAGGTCAAAACCGGGCTTTTTGGCCTGCTCACTAAGCCCCAGGCGTTCCATCGCCTCGTCACCAAGCGTCCAAGGCGTGAACGCGTGTTGTAATTCGAATACGGTGGGCAGCGCATCGACGATCTTCTTCAGGTCACCATCGGTCAGGCCGTGCTCTTTGAGGAATTCGGCGAACGTCTTGGCCCCATCCGTGACATCCCCGGATTGATCAGGCATGGGAACGTCAAGGTTCAGCGTGCCCATGACGTACACAATGATGTCACGGGTCTGGTCCTTGCTGTACCCCAGCGCCTCGAGTGCGGGCCGGAGCGACTGGTTGACGATCTTGAAGTACCCTCCCCCGGCCAATTTCTTGAACTTGACTAATGCGAAGTCAGGTTCGACCCCGGTGGTATCGCAATCCATCAACAGCCCGATCGTGCCGGTCGGCGCGATGACCGTGGTCTGGGCGTTACGGTAGCCGTGCTCGGTTCCCAGCTTCAGGGCCGAGTCCCAGACGATACGGGCCCGATTGATCAGTTCCATCCCGTTGGCGAGTTTGCCGATGTGTTCCTCGCCGATGTCGATCGCGTCCGCGTTGATTGGGACAGGCTTGATGGATAGACCCTCGTAGTCGCCGAGGTCGCTGTTGTCGGTCAGCTCCAGATCGCGAGGCACGCCGTAGGCGGCTCGTCGGTGGTTGCGGATGACACGCAGCATGTGCTTGCGGTTCTTCTGGTAGCCTGGGAACGGCCCGAGCTGTTCAGCCATCTCGGCACTGGTCTCGTAGCTCTTGCCGGTCAAGATGGCACTCAATGCCCCGCAGACAGCCCGGCCACGCTCCGAGTCATAGGGAATCCCTGCCTGCATCAGCATCGCGCCGAGGTTGGCAAAGCCCAGCCCGAGCGTGCGGTACTGGTAGCTCAGCTCCGCAATCTCCTTCGAGGGGAACTGAGCCATCAGGACGCTGATTTCCAGCACGATCGTCCACAGGCGTACCGCGTGCTCGTAGCCCGCCCAGTCAAAGACCCGACGCCGGGCGTCGTAAAACTTCAACAGGTTCAGCGACGCCAGATTGCAGGCCGTGTTATCCAGGAACATGTACTCGCTGCACGGGTTGCTGGCGTTGATCCGACCGGATTCGGGGCAGGTGTGCCATTCGTTGATCGTGGTGTCGTACTGGACACCCGGGTCGGCACAGCGCCACGCCGCGTAACCGATCTGGTCCCAGAGCGTCCGGGCGCTGATGGTCTTGCTGACTTCGCCGTCGGTCCGACGCCGTAGCTCCCATTGTCCGTCGGCGTCGAGGGCATTGAAGAAGCTGTTGGGGATACGCACCGAGTTGTTGGAGTTCTGACCGCTGACGGTCATGTAGGCTTCGCCGTTGAAGTCGTAGTCGAGCTTCAACCCCAGTGCTTCAGCCGTGTGGGCTTGTTCCTTGGGCAGGTGTTTCATGCCCTCGACCAGAGCCGCGACCTTGATTTCCTCCCGGACCTTCCAGTTGACGAACTGTTCGATGTCCGGGTGATCCAGATCAAGACAGACCATCTTGGCAGCCCGGCGGGTCGTGCCACCGGATTTGATGGCTCCGGCGGCACGATCCCCGATCTTCAGCCAGCTCATGAGGCCGGAACTCTTGCCCCCGCCCGAGAGCGGTTCGTTTTCTCCTCGGAGCTTGGAGAAATTGGTCCCGGTCCCTGAGCCATACTTGAACAGGCGCGCCTCACGTACCCACAGGTCCATGATCCCGCCGGGGCTGACCAAGTCGTCCTGGACTGATTGAATAAAACAGGCGTGCGGCTGCGGGTGCGTGTACGCATCTTCCGACGGCCGCGTCTCGCCTGTTGTGGGATCGGTATAGAAGTGCCCCTGCGCCGGCCCGTTGATGCCGTAGGCCCAGTTCAGCCCGGTGTTGAACCACTGCGGGCTGTTGGGCGCCGCCATCTGGTGCAGCAGCATGTGGCACAGCTCGTCATAGAACGCCTGCGCGTCCTCCTCGGTATCGAAATATCCGTGGGTCTCGCCCCAGTGACGCCAGCACCCGGCCAGCCGGTGGATCACCTGCTTCGCCGAGCGCTCCGGCCCGGTAACGACGCGACCGTCCCCGTCCTTGAGGACGGCCCCATCGTCGCCGGTTTGAGGCACCCCTGCCTTCCGAAAGTATTTACTGACCATGATGTCCGTCGCCAGCTGAGACCAGCTCTCGGGCACCTCGGCGTCGTTCATCTCGAACACCACCGAGCCGTCCAGATTCGCGATCCGACTCGACCGCTTCGTCCACTTGACCGTGGAGAAAACATCCACACCCTTCTTCGTAAAGCGACGTTCAATCTTCATATTGCTCAAACTTCCTTTGCC
>CAZJCN010000071.1:8839-11139 GCA_964544195.1 uncultured Phycisphaeraceae bacterium
GGCACGCGTCCCTGCTTGTCGGCCCTGAATCCATATGACACATTCTCTTGGGCCGGGAAGAATGCTACTACACTATATCTTGGGTTTGCAACAGATTTCTTTACCAAATCTGGGGGGGTAAATCTGTCGGTAATGATTTAAGCGGGGAATCTGGCTGGCCTTACCTCAATTCACATTTTTTGGCCCGGCCATTCACTTCCCCCGTTACCGGCACGAAATGTCAGCCACAAGACAGGTTTTCCACCAAAACGGACCGAGCCGGTTGGTGTATTAAATTCGTTAAACAGACCTGCAATTAATTATTATTGCCAGCCTTATGACGGGTACCGATGTTTCGGATCAGCCAAACGCAGCTTCTATCGCTTGGATGACTTGCTCGGCAGCCTGATCCAATGGGGCTTGGAGCTTGGCACCCGCAGCACGGGCGTGCCCCCCACCACCAAATCGGCCGGCAAGTTCCGCGACGTTGATCGCTCCCGGGCCGGGCTTGCTGCGGAAACTGATCTTGGTCAGCCGGGTCTCGCCGTCAGAATCTTTCGCCACATGCTCCGTCAGCAGGGCCACCACCCGGATGGACCCGACTTGTTGCGGGACGTCGATCAGACGTTCGGTTTCTTCCTCCAAAGCCCCGGTTTCATCAAAGTCCTGTCGTGTGAGCCGCATGATCGCTGCCCGTCCCCCGGCGATCAGCTTCAGGCTCTGCAACGCACGAGTGAGCAACGCCAGTTTTTCGGGTCGTTCGGTTTGATGCAGGCGGGCGTACAGGTCCGCCTGATCCACCCCCAGTTCCAGCAGCCTCGCCGCCAGCCGATGCGTCTGTGGTCGTGTATTCGAGAAGCGGAACCACCCGGTATCCGAACCGATACCGACGAACAGAGCCTGCGCGATAGTTTCGTTCCATGTGATCCCCCCCCCTTCTCCCAGCAGATCGATCAACTCCGCGACCACCTCGGCACACGCCGCTGCCTCTGAATCAACATATTTCAGTGCAGCGGGGATATCGCCGCTCAAATGATGGTCGATGATGATCGTGCGCGACAGGTTCGACTCGAGTGTGGGTTTGAACGGCTCGATCTGAACCCAGGCCCCGGTATCCAACACCACATAGCAATCGCATGCCGGGATATCTTTCGGTTGATCCAACATCCGCGTCAGGTGTCGGCCGTTGAGGTCCGCAAGAGATGCCGCGAGGGGCGGTGCGAAAAAGGCGCAGGTATCCTTTCCAAGTTGTCGGAGTGCTTCGGCGAGAGCGACCACGGAACCGAACGCGTCGCCGTCCGGCTTGGTATGGGTTGTGAGTAATATCTTCCCCGTAGCCTGCATCAGACGCTCGGCGATGGCTGGTAGTGTTGTATTACTCCGCTGTTCCGGCATGATGTCACTATCGGGTTATGACGTTGGGTTCCATCGTAATTACTGAAGCGGCACGCTGGATGTCCCGGTCCAGTTGCGAGCGTAATGCCTGAACATCCGGGAATCGTGCCTGGTCTCGAAGCCAGTGTGTGAAGGCAAGGGTGATGGGTTGGCCGTAAAGGTCGCCTTCAAACCCGACCAGATGGGCCTCAATGGTGAGTCGGTCGGCCCCGAAACTGGGTTTAGTGCCGACACTGATGGCTGCGGGGTAAGGCGTGCTCTGCCCATCCCACGTGGCATACCCGGCATAGACCCCGTCGGCCGGGAGCATGTACTCATTGAGAAGATCAAGGTCCAGGTTCACCGTCGGCACCCCGATCGTTCGGCCCCGCTGTTCGCCCTGGGCCACTTTGCTGGTTAGGCTGAACGGCTCATCCAGACATCGGCCCGCGTCTTCGACCCGCCCCTGCCCGATCAACCAGCGGATCAGCGAGCTTCGGACCGTCACCAGCGTCAGGTCACTGAGCATCACATCCACGTCCAACTGAACCTCGACCTTGAATCCCAGTTCAGCCCCCATCTTGCTGAGCAACTGAATATCCCCGGCCCGACGACGGCCGAAGCGGAAATCCCCTCCCTCCACTATCACCCTCGGCCGATAGGTTCTGACCAGATTTTCAACAAAGGCTTCGGGGGGCTGACTCAGAATCTCAGCCGTCGGCTCCAGCACCACGATCCGGTCGGCCCCGGCCCGACGTAACCGCTCGATCTTTTGCTGCGGGGTACAAAGCCGTGGGGGTTGATTCGCCGGATCGAGTACCGCGTTGGGGTGCGGGTCGAAAGTCAGGATGACCACTTCGTCGCCGTGCTGGCCTGCCAATCTTTTCAGGGTCGATACGATCGCGCGGTGTCCGTGATGGACGCCGTCGAAGTTCCCGATGCTGATC
>CAZJCN010000072.1:0-10994 GCA_964544195.1 uncultured Phycisphaeraceae bacterium
TGCCGACGCTCCTGCCCGATGTTCAGCGTGTGCCGGCGGTGGAGATCCTGCTCCAGGCCCCCCCGACCCGTAAGTTCATCCTCGAAGGCCGGGAGGACGAGTTGCCCGAGGTCATGAAGACCCACCGGGACATGGGAATGCAGACCTTCACGGACAGCCTCGTGGACCTCGTGGAGAAACAATATGTTCACCCGAAGGTCGCGGTGGAAGTGGCCCCCTCGCCGGACGAGGTGAAGATGCGGCTGCGGGGGATCTCGGTCTGATCTTCAGCTCCCCCGGTGGTCGGGCTTAACGCCGGGGGCGTGAAGGGTTATGATGCTTTCGGTCCGGTGGTTGGCCGGGCCTGCCCGGCTTAGTGCTTGAGGGAACACCAGACCCGATACTTTGGCTTTCCCCGCTGAAGTTTTTGCCAACGACACGGACCCGCGACATACCATGACACAAGCCATCGCCACGGCCGAACCCGTTTTCCTGCTCAGCATCGTCAAGCCGATCCTGTTTTTCGCCCTCGCCGTCGGGTGGGGCTGGGTCGTCAGCAACCTCGACAAGGACGCTGAGCGCTTCTACCTCAAACGCAAGCTCTGGAACCTCGGCCACATTGTCAGCGCGATCGTGGCCTTCGGTCTGCTGCTGCTGATCCCGTATTTCATCATCGGCTTCCTGCTGGCGATCATCATCCTGGCTGGGGTGTCTCTCGGTTACATCTATTACCGCAACAACGAGGTACCCCCCGCGGCCAAGTGGGAACTATCCTTGCAGTTCTTGCATGATGCGATGGCCAAACGTGGGGCTGAGTCGGCCCAGAAGCACGCCGCGGTCGTGCTGATGAAAAAAGACGAAACCCGCTTGCCTGTGCCCGCAAGGGACAATCCTTTGGCTGAGGCACACACGCTGCTGGAAAACATCCTGGACTTCGCCCTGCCTCGAAACGCCGACCGGATCGACGTGGTGGTTGAGCCATCCAAAGCCACAATCGTGGCACGGATCGATGGGGTGAGCTACCCCCAGCCGCAGGTCGAACCGGCATTGGCGATGAAGCTGATCGAGTACCTCAAGCAGTCTGCCGGGCTGGATATCGCCGAGCGCCGCAAACGTATGACGGGCCTCGTGAAACTGGATGCCGGTGAACTGGGGCGCCACACGCTGGACCTCGTGACCTTCGGCTCCTCCCGCGGCCTGTCCCTGAATATCAATATCGACCCGGACCTGCGCACGCAGATGCCCCTCGAACAGCTCGGGTTGCTCGAGCCGCAGCTCAATCAGGTCAAGGCTCTGCTCGATACCGTCGGCGGTGTCACGATTGTCGCCGCGCCGCCCGGCAACGGGAGCACCACCACGCTCTACAGCCTGCTCAGCAAACACGATCCTTACACCAGCAGTGTCGTGACCATGGAGGACGAGATCGCCTGGGAGCTTGAAGGCGTCAACCATACGAAGATGGACGAGAGCGTCCCGCCGGAGAAGTTCAACGAAAAACTTCAGGCCATCTTCCGTGCCGATCCGCAGGTGCTGTATGTCTCACGTTTCGCCGATGCTCGGACGCCGGCCCACCTCGCCCGCGGCGCAGCCGAGTGTCGGGTCTATCTGCCGATTGAAGCCGATGACACCTTCTCGGCGGTACGGCAGTGGATCAAGGCGGTCGGCGACCGCAAGCTAGGGGCATCAAGTGTCACTGCCGCGATCGCGCAGCGTTTGATCCGCAAGCTCTGCCCGACCTGCCGGACCCCGTTCAAGCCGGACCCGGCCGCGCTGAAGAAGTTCAACCTGCCCAGCAAGGTCGAGAAGCTCTACCACGCCTCGGGCCAGGTCATGGTCAAGAACAAACCCGAACCCTGCCCGGACTGCATGGGGTTGGGCTACCGCGGAAGGACCGGTGTCTTCGAGGTGATGGTCCTCGACGATCAGGCGAGGAAGTACCTCGCGGCCGGCGAAGACGACAAGCTGCGGGCGCACCTGCGGCGTCAGAAGATGCTCTGGCTGCAGGAAGCGGCGCTTGCCAAGGTTGTTGAAGGGGTGACCGACATCAAGGAGATCACCCGGGCGTTGAGCAAACGCAGCTCCAGCCGGTCCCGCCGAAGTTCCAAAGACAAAGCCAGTGCCAGCGGTTCGGACAAGCCCGCCGCCGTGTAAGGACGTATCCCGATGCCGATCGCGAACATTATCATCGTGTTGTTTATCCTGGCCATGATCTACATGGGCACGGTCCAGGGGTTGTTTTCCTCGTTCCTGCACCTGCTGGTCGTGATCGCCGCCGGTACCTTGGCCTTTGCCCTGTGGGAGCCGATCACCTTGGGCCTGTTGATGAAGTACCAGCCCGCCATCGCGTGGACACTGGGGCTGCTTATCCCGTTCGGGTTGATCCTGCTGATCCTCCGCATGGCCAGCGACCGGCTGGTCCCGGCCAACGCACAGTTCCACGGCGTGGTCAACCTCGTGCTCGGTGGGGCCTGTGGTTTTGCCAGCGGCGTCCTGACCGCGGGCATCACGATCATCGGGATCGGCTTCCTGCCCTTCGGCCCGAGTCTCGGTGGGGTTCAGCCCTACTCGATCGGTCGAGGAGGCGTGATCCAACCCGCGGAATCCGGGTTCTGGATCCCCGTCCATCGCGTCACAGCCAACTTCTATTCCGCTCTGTCCCGTGGGGCGTTTGCCACCCGGACGCCCATGGCGGAGTACATGCCGAAGCTTGATGTACAGATGGCGTTGCTGCGTCTGCGCCCCGATAACGTGTCTATCGTAGCCCCGCCCGATGCGGTCAATCTTCTGGGTGTGTACGAGGTGGAAGCCTCGGTCTTGGCGGAACAGGTCAGCCCGGCGTTGGCCGAGGCGATCGGGCCGGAGTTCAGACGGCCCGGGTACCGGATCGTGGCTGTGGATACCGAGTGGTCCAAAGTGCCCGGGGCGGTCGATGCGGACCGAGCCTTGCGTCTGCCGGCATCACACATGCGGTTGATCACCCGGTCCAAAGAAGCCGGCAGCCGGGATGTCGATCTGACCGGCCCGGTCGGGTTCTCCAAGCTGCAAGGCGACAAACGCGTTTTCTACCCCTACGACTCGGCATCGCAGGTCGCGTTTTCCGTAGCACCCAAGGACACCTTCGCCTTCGTTTACCTGATTCCATCTGATCGCGAGGCGCTGTTCCCGTTGTTCCGCAACCTCCGCCTGACCATGCCGGAACAGATCGAGTCCGACCCGGCCAAGTTGCTGGAGGTTCTGGGAGCACCCCCGGCTCCCAAGCCCGAAGGGGGCGACGAAGGCGAAGCCGGCGCAGATACCGCGGACGGCCAGGGCCAGACCACGATCGGCGAGAGCACCGGCCCGAGCGCCGGCTCCTATGCACTCGACCTGGAGGTCACCAACAGGCTGCCCAGGGTCGCCAGCAAGAACACTATCAGTGGGTTGAAAATCGGTGAGGGCCCGCAGGGGGCGGTGATCCTCGACGGCTCGACCGGCTCGGCCCGCAAACCCGCCGGTTCCGTCGGGCAGCGCAACAAGATCGTCGGATTCGACATCGCTCCGCACGAAGCCATGGTCCGCATCCGGCTCGACAAAGACTACAACCGGACCATCCTCGGCGTCGGCCTGTCCGAAGCCCGGGCGCTCAACCCGATCTTCCTCAAGGACACCCAAGGCAATATGTGGTATCCCACCGCGTGGGTCTGGGAGAAGTCCAACGGCGATCAGGAGATCCACTTCGACGCCTTCAACCCGGTCCGCAACGCGACGCAATTGCCTCTGAGTCGCAAGGACGACAGCGATGAGTTCTATCTCTACTTCACCGTGACCAAGCCGGTGACGCTGGTCAGTTACAACATCGGCGAAGTTTCTGAACAGCCCTTTGAGCCGCCGTTGAGGATCGAGTAAGACATCACCCGACTTTTCATCCATTCACACGCTCGTGGCTGACCGCCGTGGGCGTGTGTTTTTTCTACACTGTGTCCCATGGACGTAGCCGGGAAACGCGTAACCGTCATGGGGCTGGGCCGATTCGGCGGGGGGGTCGGCGTGGCACGCTATCTGATCGATCAAGGCGCCGACGTGCTGGTGACCGACACGCTGGCCGCGGACAAACTGCAGGACGGCCTTGACCGGCTCAAGGGGCTGCCGATCCAGTTTCGCCTCGGCGAACACAATGTCAGCGACTTTACGACCTGTGACCTGGTCGTCGCCAACCCGGCTGTCAAACCTGACAACCGGTTTCTCCGTGCCGCGCAGGCCGCCAACATACCGATCACGACCGAAATACGCCTGCTCGTCGAATCTCTGCCCAATCGGTTGCGCACCATCGGTGTCACCGGCAGCGCCGGCAAGAGCACGACCACCGCGATGATCGGCCACGTGCTGGAAAAAGCCGGACACAAGACTTGGGTCGGGGGCAACATCGGCGGATCGCTGCTCGATCGGCTCGATCAGATCGGCCCGGACGACTGGGTCGTCCTCGAACTGTCCAGTTTCATGCTGCACTACCTGCGCGAGAACAGGCACTTCCAAGGTTGGTCCCCGCACATCGCGGTGATCACGAACATCCGGCCGAATCACCTTGACTGGCACGGCTCGTTTGATGCATACGTCAAAGACAAGCACGTCATCCTCGATTACCAGGACCACACTTCAGATGACGCGGCGGTGGGTGGCCCGGGGGTGCACGATCAGGTCAGTCCGCGGGTGACGCGCTGGTGTGATTTCGGCAGTGAAGGTGATGCATGGTGGAAACCCGATCCACCGTGTCGTCTTCTCGTACCCGGTGAACATAACCAGCTCAACGCACGCCTGGCATCGGTTGCGTGTGAACTGGCTACGGGTATCGAGGAATGGCGCAGCGCCGAATGGCTCGCGGATTTCCCCGGCCTGGCCCACCGGTTGCAATTCGTGCTGGAACACCGGGGCATCCGCTACTTCAATGATTCCAAGTGCACCACACCCGAGGCGGCCGAGTTGGCTATCCGTAGTTTCGACCCGGGACGCGTGCACATCATCCTCGGCGGATACGACAAGGGCAGTGATATGACGTCGTTGGCGTCGTTGGCTGCCGAGCGCTGTGTGGGGGTTTACACCATCGGCACGACCGGGGAACGGATCGCCGACACGGTTGAACAGGCCGGCTCCTCCGAGTGCAGGTTGGTGCGCTGCCATACGCTGGACGTGGCGGTGTGTGAAGCGGTCAAGCGTGCCCAGCCCGGCGACGTGGTGCTGCTCAGCCCGGCCTGTGCGAGCTGGGACCAGTTTGACCACTACGAACAGCGCGGCGAACAATTCATCGAACTGGTGCGCACCTTCACGTCATCCCCGAGTGAGCGCGATTGAAAAACCCCGCGTCCTTTTTCAGGTCACGGGGCGGGAGGGAGAAAGCTTTCCTTGAATCATAGGCGTCGGTTTACGCCAGTTCTCGGAGTCTGGCGATCCGGTCGGCTGTGCTCGGGTGGGTGGAGAACAGGCTGCTCAATCCCCCGGCGGCACTCAACGGCTGGACGATGAACATATGGTTCTGCGTCGGCATCTCGTGTTCCATCGGGATGCGTTTGTTCAAGGCATCCAGCTTCTGTAAGGCGGAGATCAAGCCGTGGGGAGTGCCGGCGATCGCGGCGCCGTCTGCGTCAGCGACATACTCCCGGCTGCGACTGATCGCGAACTGGATCAGGGCCGCAGCGATCGGCGCCAGGATCACGAACAGCAGCGCCAGTGCCGGGTGCACATCTCGGTCACGCCCGCCGAACATGAACAGCCAGCCGACCATACTGATCGCCCCCGCGATCGTGGCGGCGATGGTGGAGGTCAGCGTGTCCCGGTTCTTGACGTGCGCCAGTTCGTGTGCCATGACACCCTCGAGTTCGTCATAACTCAGCAGCTTCAACGCGCCTTGGGTGACAGCCACCGCGGCGTGCTTGGGGCTTCGGCCGGTGGCGAAGGCGTTGGGCGCTTCCTGCGGGCAGATATAGACGCGCGGCATCGGCAATCCCGCGTTTTGCGCCAGTCGGCGGACCATCTCGATCAGGTCCGGGGCGCTGCGTTTGTCAACCTCCCGGCCGCGCATCGCCGCGATCGCGATCTTGTCGCTGTAGAAATACGCAAAGATGTTCCCGGCCCCGCCCAGCAGGAACGCCAGAATCAGGCCCTCCTGCCGGCCAAGCACATAGCCCGCCATCAGGATCAGCCCGAACATCAGGCCCATCAGCAATGCGGTCTTGGTGTTGTTGATAAACCGAGTCATCGTGAGGACACTCCTTTTCCCATCACTCACCGACACATAGCAAGGCGATGTTCGTATCAGGCACGGACATACGCCCGCCGTCTTATTGTGTTACGCAAACCCCGTGCCGAGGTTCTGTCATGACGCGTGGCGATCCACTCGGAAAGGCGTGCAAGGCGAAATATTTGTAAGTATGTACCGAGAAGTGTTTTATATGTCTTAAAGCGGGCCGGGGAAGCCCGCCATCTTCCACGCCGCCACCACCATCAGGCAGATGAACGCCAGCCGGACCTGCCGAAGCGGCAGACGGTGGGTCAGCCCCGCTCCCAGACGGGCGCCAAGCCAAGCGGTCGGGGACAGCAGGGCCGCAATCAATAGGCTGCTCTGCCAGGAGATCATTGCCGTATCGACATGTTGCCCGAGTGTGGCGTTTTTGTAGATCGCGCCGACGCCCGCGCTGAGACATATCACCGTCGACGAGTTGCCGATGCATTGGCGCAGCGGCAGCTTCATCAGGACCTGTTGCAACGGGACCGCCACCGCGCCACCGCCGATGCCCAACAGCCCCGCCACCGTTCCCATCGCTGCGCCGACCGTCAGCCCTCGGCCCGGTGTGACACACGCATCGCCTCGTGATTCGTCCGATTGACTGGACGTAAGACGATAAATGTTCAACCCGATCACGTACACCAGGAAGACAGCCAGCAGACGCCCCAGCCATCGGCCTCCGTCCGCCCCAGTAAACACAGGCAGGTTGCTGATCCATACTCCGAGCAGGATGCACACCAGTGCCGCAGGAAGCATCCACATCAATGCGTCACCGACCAGCACGCCGGCCCGACGGTGGCGCATCATCGCCGGGAAAGACACGACCACGTTCACGATCATGGCCGAGGCTTGGAATAGATGCTGGTTCGGTTCCAGCCGATCGCTGAAGGAAAAAAGGAACGCCAACCCCGGGATCATCACCACGCTGCCGCCGACACCCAGCAACCCGCCCAGAACACCCGCCAGCAAGCCCAGCAGGGCGATCAGCACCAGCAGCACGGGTTCCTGCAACAAGCCGCTCATGGGGTATCCATCGGCTCCACCTTCGACTCCACCGCAGCCAACCTCGACGGCACGGGCAGCCCGCACAGTTCATAGCACATCTTCTCGTACTGGTCGGTCACCGCTTCCCATGAGTACGCTGTGGCGGCGTGTTGCGCGGCTTTGTCACGGTAGGCCTGGGCTTCTTCCGGATCGTTCAGGATCCCCGCCAGGATCTCTCGCAACGAGTCGGCCCCACGCACACCCTCGTAAGCCAGCCCGTTGCCAGCGATCGTCTGCAGGTTGACCGGCGTATCGTTGACGATGCAGCAGTTACCCATCGCCATCGCTTCGATCAGGGCCGGGTGAGTGCCGCCGACCCCGGTCGTGGCGACGTAGGCATAGGCGTTGGAACCCAGCTCACGGTAACCCTCACCGAAAACATAACCCGTGAACACGATGCGCTCGTCGTCCCCGGCCAACTCACGCAGATGCCGCTGATAGTCCTCAGCATAGGGCGCATCGCCCACGACCACACACCGCATGTCCGTATCCAGTTGCCGAAACGCCTCAACCAGATGATGCGCGTTGTTCTCCGGCACAAGCCGACCGACAAACAGCACATACTTGCGAGGCTCCAGCCCGTACTGCGCCAGCGTCGGCCCGGGCGGCAGCTTCTCGATATCGGAGCCGTAAACAATGTATGGCGGAGCCTTGCCGGTCTTCTCCCGGTAGTAATCCTGCACCAGCGGGCTGTCGGTCAGGTACAGGTCGGGGCCGAACTGCGCGAACCACTCCGCGAAGCGGATATACCGCTTGGCCAGGCTGTTCCACTTGTCCCGCTTCCAGTCCAGCCCGTCCACGTTCAACGCGGTCTTGATCCCCACCAGCCGGGGGATCCACGTCACCGGGCTGTTGCCCGCGATGAAGTACAGCCCGACGTGGTACGGTTGTGTCAGCGCGTGCAGCGAAGATAGAAAGCTGTGCGCCAACGTGTCCAGATACTTGTTGCGGATGGTCGGCAGCTTGACCAGACGCATGCCGAGGTAGGTGTCTTCCGGATAGGTGATGTGATGAGTTCGGCAGTAAACGGTGACCTCGTGCCCACGCCGGACGAGGCGTTGCCCGAGCTGCTCGACGCAGGTCTCAAACCCGCTGTAGCTGGCCGGGACCCCGCGGGTTCCCATCAGGGCGATCTTCAGGCTGAGTGTTTCTGATGGCATTGAAGCGGAACAGTATAGAAAGATTGACGATGACGGGGCGGCCATTATCCCGTCTGACTCGGTGAAGGCTCGTCTCGGCTGTGCATCGCCACACCGTTCGCTAGAATCCCGTCAGTACCATGCCCGACGCAACCCTGCCCAATCTGATCATCGCCGGCGTGAACAAGGCCGGGACCACCTCCTTGTATGCCTACTTGGCGCAGCACCCGCAGATCGGCGCGTCGGCCGTCAAGGAAACCTGCCACTTCCTGCCCTGGCGTTACGACGAGCCCAAGCCCGACCTGGCCGAGTATCGACGGCAATTCACCCACGTGGCCGACAAGCCGGTACGGTTTGAGTCCACGCCGGGGTATTTCTATGGCGGGTCGGCCCTGATACAGGCCCTGACCGAGACGCTGGGCAGCGACCTGAAAATCATCCTCATCTTCCGGGAGCCGGTCAGTCGGCTGATCTCTTTTTTCAATTTCAAGAAAAGCACACTCGAACTGCCCGCCGACCTGACCTTGCACGGATACATCGACCGTTGTCTGGCGATGGACCCGGCCGACCTGCGCGTGCGTAAAAACAACCCGTGGTTTGGAGTGGAAGGGGGGCTGTACAGCAAGTACCTTCCGCCGTGGATTGATGCGTTCGGCGATCGACTGAAAATATTGTTCACCGATGACCTGCATCGCGATGCGCGCCGTGTGTTACGCGAGATCTTTACTTTCGTGGCTGTGGACACAGACCCGGCGGAACACATCGCCTTGACACGTGAAAACCGTGGGACCGGCTATCGGTTCGCCCCGGCGCAGCGTCTCGCCCTGGCGGTCAACCGGGTCGGTGAACGGTTCTGGCGCACCCATCCGAAACTCAAGCAGACACTGCGTCGCGCCTATTACACCCTCAACGGCCGAGCACAGAACACCGACCACCATCCCGCAGTCATCGAAAGGATGCACGCGTTTTACAAACCTTACAACCAGCAACTGATTGAACAGCTCAATGGTTTTGGTGTGACCCGGCTGCCGGGCTGGTTGTCACCGGTACACGCGGGAGATAACGCATGATCGCCCAGCTCGATCGTGACTACATCCGCACCCGCCCGACCAAGGCCCTGTCGCGTATCGTGACACACCTGCTGCTGCAGGGCCGACCGTTGACCACGAAACACCGCTGGCTCAACCACGCGTTGCTGGCTCAATACGCGCTGGTCACCCGCCTGCCGATGCCGCGCCGGGTCGATAAACCGATCTTCATCCTCGGCACCGGGCGCAGCGGCACGACCATCCTCGGCAAAGTGCTCGGCTTCCACCGCGACCTGTTGTTTCTGAACGAGCCCAAAGCCCTTTGGCACGCGGCCTGCCCGATCGACGACGTGATGGGGAATTACCATCTCGGTGAGGCCCGCTACACGCTGGAAGCTGAGGATGCCGACGAAACCACCGCGCGCGCGATCCGTCGGCTCTACAGCTACGCGCTGCTGGTCACGAACTCCCGGCGGATCGTGGACAAGTATCCTGAGATGATCTTCCGCGTGCCCTTTATCAAAACGATATTCCCCGATGCCAAACTGTTGTTTCTCGTTCGCAACGGCTACGACGCGCTACGATCGATTACGAAGTGGTCACAGGGTTCCGGACGCGAGACCTCACAAGGGCTGGAAGACTGGTGGGGCCTGAACCGGCGTAAGTGGGACCTGCTGGTGCGGGACGTGGTCGCCAAAGACGACGCGCTGGCCGACCGGGCCGAGTCGATCCGCCGACTTACTCGTCATGAAGACATGGCCGCGGTGGAGTGGACCGTCACCATGCGAACCGGTCTTCGTCTGCAACAGGCGCAGTCGGGCTTGTTGTCGTTTGTCTCATACGAGGCCTTGTGCCGCGAACCGGCGCGGGTCTTACGGCAGGTGTGTCAGGAATGCGAGCTGCCCGACGACCCGGTGTGGATGGACTACGCTCAAAGAACGTTGTCGCCGGTCCCGGCACGCAAGCCCACCGACTTGGATCCGTTAATCGCGGACGTCTTTCAAGATACGATGCGTCGGCTGGGCTACCCGCTCGATCCGGTCAGCGCGCCAGACGCCGACTGAGTGATTCCCGAAGGTGCTTCACCCGCCTGAAGTTCAACGCAAACGCCAGCGCGCTTTTGACCAGCCAGGTCAGTCGGCACCACGCCAAAGCAAGGGGGGGTGGGGCGACCGGTTCGTCGGCGTAGTGATGACGGGCCATCGCCTTGCCGGTCAGACGTTGGCAGATCGCCACCTCCGTTTTTGTCAGCCCGCCATGTTTCCATCGTCCGGCTGCGGACGGGTCCAGTCCTCGCTCGGCAGGACGGTCGGCCTGATGCGAAGAACCGACGCGCGGCACGTCCAGCATGCCCGGGTCATACGTCAGCCCCGTCACCTCACACACCCGCCGCATCTGCTTTTCCGGATCGGCCAACAAGTCCTCGAAACGCAGCACACACACGCGCGGATCGTCTGCCAATGCATCTCCGGCCGCGACACCACTGCGCCAAAGCAGGCTGATCGTGATCGGGTGATACCCCGCCCACGTCCGCAGCGCGTTCCACCA
>CAZJCN010000073.1:0-10921 GCA_964544195.1 uncultured Phycisphaeraceae bacterium
GACCGGTCCCGCGGAAGCCGTCCCTGCCGCCTCAGACCGGAAAAGCGTGAGTTTGGACAATTCAAAATGAGCACCGATCATCGGTTGGCGCGGGTGGTACAATACTTAAGCTGCCCCGGGACAACCCGGGTCATCCTGTTCCTATCATCGGATGGATGCACACATGATCACCTTCCCGCGCCTCAACCGTCTTTTCGCCCCTGCTCTCGTCTTGCTCCTGGTCGCCGGCAATCTCCTCAGCCCGACGGTTCGGGCGGAATCCCCCAAACCTCACCAGCCCAACGTCCTGTTCGTCCTGACGGATGACCAGCGTTACGACTCAATCCGCGCGTTCAACCGCATCCAGCACGGCCGGGAACACAGCGAACTGGGCTACATCGAGTCCCCCAACATCGACCGACTCGCAGCCGAGGGCACGGTGTTCATCAACACCTACTGTCATGCCCAGGGCTGCGCCCCGTCACGCGCGACCATGCACTACGGGCGCTATGCTCACCATACCGGGATCTATGAGTTCGAGTATCACAACAACACCCTGCCGCACTGGAAGCCCTCCCTGCCCGAAGCTATGAAGTCCGCGGGCTATCAGACCTTCCACGTCGGCAAACTCGGCGTCCGTATCCGCACGATCAGAAACGGCAGAACCGCTCCGTTCTCGATTTACGAAACCGATATCAGCTTCCACAAGATGTGGGCCGAGGGACTCAGCGACTGGAACAAAGGCAAGATCAGCGAAGTCAACGGCCGTAAGCTAGATGAACCGGTCCACTGCGACTGGTTGTTTTCCCCCGACGGCGTGGAGTACACCGGTTCCGGACTGAACGCCATCCCCGGTCTCGAAGACCACAGCCGACGCATTGACGAAAAATACGATCTGCTGCGACTGTACCCACCCGGCACACCCAAAGTCTACGGCGCGCCGGGGATCATCCTCGGGGGGGTCAGTCCACAACCCGCGTGGAAAACCCGGGACGGTCGCTACACCACCGAATTGATCCGATACCTGAAAAACCCCGGCAAGATGCTGACCATCGGATCGCAGACCTATCAAGGTGTCGACCCGTCCCGGCCGGTATTCGCTCACATCGGCTACGACTTCCCCCATACACCGGTGCTTCCGCCAAAGTCGTTCCGTGATCGGTTCCGCAACCATACTTACAAAATCCCCACTGTCGATGAATCCGAGTTTGACAAACTCCCGCCACAGTTACAGAAGCTGGTTCGTCAGAAATACTCCGACCATTTCACGGACGACGAGAAACAGCAGATGGTCCGTGATTACTTCGCCTTCTGCGCCTATGGCGACATGCTCGTCGGCGAAGCGGTGGACACGTTTATCAGGTACAGCGAAGCACACCACCAGCCCTGGATGATCGTTTACGTCTGCGGCGACCACGGGTGGAAGCTCAATGAGCACGGTGCGATCTCCAAGTTTTCACCCTGGCATATCGATTCGCACAATCCCATCATCGTGGTGTCGTCGGACAAGCAGGCGTTCCCGCCGGGCCGGGTCGTCACCGACTTCACGGAGTTCGTCGACATCATGCCGACCATCCTGGCGGCGGCGGGCGTGGACCTGTCGGACGAAACATACAGCTTCCTTGACGGGTATGACCTGGCCAAGGTGGTGTCGGGTGAACTGCCGCCTCGACCTTATGTCATCGGAGAGCTGCACGCGGTCACCGGCCCACGGGCCACGATCCGAACCAAGGACTACATGTTCTCACTCAAGCCCCGGCCGAACAGGAACCGCGGGGAGAACATGCTCTGGGCGATGCACGCAAGCTATGAAGAACTCGAGCCGGTCCTGTACGACCTGCGAAAAGACCCGCATGAATTGAACAACGTCGCGTTTGACGAATCGTATCGCCCGATCTCCGAGGCGTTGAAAACCAAGCTGTTGAATATCGTGCTGGGCGACCGGGTCGAGGTGGACTGGGAACAATGGGGAACAGGCACGCGGTATTTCACCAGCCGGTTTGCCCCCGACGCCGATGACAAGCAATTAAGTCTTCCTGAGATTGAGTGATTGAACAAGCCGGGAGGGGAAGTGGAGTGAGTATGCGTGCGTTGAGTTGGTTATCCCGGCTTCTGTCGAACCAGCACCCCAGTTCGGCGATTGAGGTTTCGCCCGGATCGATTCCCTCTGATCACGACCACAGCCCTGTTATCGAGATACTGGAACCCCGCCTGCTGCTGAGTGCGACTTACTTCGTCTCGATGGACGGGGCAGACAGTAATCCGGGCACATTGCAAGCACCGTTCCGAACGATCCAGCACGCTGCGAACGTGATGGACCCGGGTGACACCGCCTACATCCGCGGCGGCACCTACCGCGAAACCGTCCAGATCACGGACAACAACCTGACCTTCGAGGCGTATAACGATGAATACGTCGTGGTCACGGGTGCCGACCTCGTGACAGGATGGACACATTACGGCGGAGAGATCTACGCGGCCGACTTCGGCCCTATCGAGACGCAGTTTCCTCAAGTGTTTTACAACGGTGTCCGTCAGCAGATCGCACGCTACCCGGACAACATGACCGGGGAGATACTGAGCATCAACGACGAAGACGGCTACGCCGACCTGACCGTGCTGGCTGATGGGCAGGTCACGTTCGACACAGCCCCGCCGGGCGGCGTGGATCACTGGGTGGGTGGTTATGTGCGGGCGATATCCGGCCTGGCCTGGGCCAACCCCACAGGCCTGATCACCGCGTCCAACGGCGCATCGATCACCGCTGATCCGATCACCACGGCCTGGCAGGACAACATGGACGCCACGCTGGGCGACGGCAAGGGATACATCCTTCACCTCAACGCGCTCTCCGTACCCGGTGAGTGGTACTACCTGAACAACACGCTGTACTTCTGGAGACCGGGCGGCGGGATGCCGACGGATACCGAGGTGGAAGCGCAGCGGCGAAAGTCGGCCTTCGTGATCGACGGTTACAACGGCCTGACCCTGCGTTCGCTGCATATCCGATCGGCTGACATCCGGATCAACAACTCCAACTACAACCTGATTCAGGACACCACGTTTCAGCACCTGATGGGCTGGTTCACCCGATCCAGTTACGCCTTCAGCAAGCTTCAACTGGGCGGCGTCTATGTCAATGGTGACAACAACATCTTTGATGGCTGCGTATTCGGATCGACGTGGGGCTCTCTCCTGGTGTTTGCCGGGGGAAACAACAATCTGGTCACGGACTGCTGGTTCGGAGATAACGGCTGGATGAGCATGTATACCGCAGCCATCCAGAACTATGCTTACAACACCACCATCACCCACAGCACGTTCGGCCCGACCGGGCGGTTTCACATAGAAATGCGAGAGAAGGCTAACATCCTTCACAACGATTTCTACGACGCAATGAAACTCGGGCAGGACGCCGGCCCCATTCATGCCGTGGAGATCGATCTTCAAGGGGCCGAGATTGCTTACAACACCGTTCATGACATGTCCGCGTTGGCGGCCTTCAAGGGTACGAAGCAGTTCGTCGTCGCTTTCTACCTGGAAGGTTCCAGCAATTACACGGTGCATCACAATCTGGTTTACAACGTCAAGACCACGCCACGAAACGATGGAGCATTCGTTTATCTCGGACCGAGACGGGTACAGGTTGCCAACGCCCTGTATTACAACAACACGGTGTGGGACGTCGACTGGCGTATCCGTGTCTGGAACCGGGACAGTCTTGGCACGGTCAACAACGTGCAGTTCAAGAACAACGTATTTGATTCGCGGATGACGGACCGCCAACTCGGAACCCCGGACCTGCTCTCACAGCTGATCATGGAGAACAATGTCGAGTCCTCTGATGCGGCCTCGTTGTTCGTCGACCAACCCAATCATGACTATCGTCCGGCTGGCGGATCACCAGCCATCGACGCGGGGCAGATCATCCCCGGCATCACCGACGGATACACCGGGGCTGCACCGGATGCCGGCGCATTTGAACAGGGCGTCGCCCCCTGGGAATTCGGCGTCAACCGCCTGATGCCTTTCTACTACGAGGTCGGGGACGAGGATTACCAGTCATGGCTGGCCGGGCAGCTCACACCGGCTCAACGAGATGACCCCGACTACGGCGGATACCTGGTCGATCCGGGCGGCAACGGGTTATTCAATATCGCGGACTATGCCTTGGGCATCGGGGTGCTTTCACCGAACCTGCCGGTGCCGATCCAGACGATCTTCGATCCAACCATCACGCACCTGCAATACGAACGACGATCCGGGTACCGGATGGGCGTCGAGACGACGGTCGAATACGCCGATACGGGGTCTGCCGAGTGGATGCCTCTCACAGGCATCGATCCGTTCGTGATCCCGGACGGGCAGGGCATGGAAACGGTTCATTACTTTTTCGACCGTGTGCCTAATCGTCAGTATCGGTTGACGGTATCACACCTCAACGGGCCGGGCACGACGATGATCCGAACGTCCATCCCCTTCACGGACCTGACCGGCGACCTCGACGGTGACGGGTTTGTCGGGATCAGCGACCTGAACCTGGTCCTGGCCAACTGGAACCAAAGCATCCCGCCGGGCGATCCGTCGGCGGACACGTCCGGCGATGGCTATGTTGGCATCGAAGACCTGAACCAGGTCCTGGCCAATTGGAACAACGGCACCCCGCCATCAGTCGCGTCGGTTTCATCGATATGGAGTGAAACGATTGCCGACAGCCATGACACATCACCTGCCGCTGATAGCAACCCGCCACGTAAGGCTGTGAGAGTCAACAGCAGCGACCGGCAAATGCCACAATATTTTCATCCAATACACAACACACTGGCGATCGCGTCGTGGTTTGAGAGGGAGCCTCGCCACGCCTGGAACCATACACATTCAGGCGGGCTGTGGCGGACAGGCTCAACGGGGCCAGCCTTGGAACAAGCAAGCCATGCGGGCTCAGTTCATCTGCGAGAGATCCTCGGCATGAATCTTGATGACTCTGGCCGAACAGACGACAACATATTCTTTCTGACGATGGAACCCGTGTAAGGTTCGAGGCCGGATACGCAGTCGGTATTACGGCTCCACGAGGATCGGGTAGTCGCCCGACGGACACTTGGCAATGGCCTTTTCGCGAAGCTTGAGAGCCGAAGCCGACATGTGGGGCACCCATTTCTGCCCCTGAAGGTCGCTCAGCAACCTGGCATCCGTGTCAATGTTCCCGGTAACCTCCATGCCGGCCGACAATGATTCGAACGCCTCGATTGTTTCATCCGGGTATCGCGTCACAAAGACCAGCCGTGCGCCGACGCCGGCAAGATCCTCGACCGTCATCCCTTCTTCGATGTCATCGGGATCACCGCAAGTGTAGATATGCGCGTCCACACCGGCGCCCCGCTGTTGCATACCGGGGTAGTCGAAAGGCCCGGACCCGGTATCGAATGGAGCCAGTTGATCGGAACCGGCGATGAGGATCTTGCCTGTGTTCAGGTCGTAGGCCCACCGGGGCACCATGACTTTGGCCCGCGCACTCTGCATGCTCCGATAGGTCATCATGCCAGCGAACAGCACAGCGATCACGGCCCCCGTGATAACAACGCCCGGCATGTTCTCAAACTTCTTTTTAAGTGACATCGGATACTCCGGTCATCTGCATAATACTTCTACATGACTCGCTGGTCACTATGGTCCACGTGTTCACTGTCTGCGTTCAACTGACTGAACCATAATCATCGTTGGGCCTGTTGCGTGTTATGCCAATTTAACATTTCGGTCTATATTCAAGTTCAACCTGAGGGCCGGTTGATTCACAGGGATTCTGTATTCACTGAGTCGCGTCCCACATGGTGCCGTTGTAATCGAACGGGCCGGATCGGTCCTCAAGAGTTTCACGGTTGGATACCGATTCAACGTGTGAATCCGCGAAGAGGTAATTTGGCTTGAAGTCGATCCGATCGCCGTTGAGTCCTTGAGAAGCATGCGCGTGATGGCCGATCCGCCTGCGGATGTTGATGGGTGCGGTGTTAAGTGGATCATGCCACCAGGGGCCGAGGTAGCTGTGATTCGCAACCCCGAGTGTGTTGTACGCGAATTCCCCGGTATTGGCATCGACCTCGATATTTTCAGCCAGAATAATTGTCCGGGCGATACTGGTTACATCAATCTGCCGTAGCGAGAGATTTCGTGCGGCCACACCCGGCAGCGTGGGAACCGGGTTGATCTCGATCTTACCGTTTCTAACCGCAGTCCCGACACCGCTGATCGAATAGCTGCGGGGCTGGAATGCCGGGTTGGGTGTATTGAAGCTCCACGGCCTGCGATCGTCCCATTCATCAAGGGGGCATTGCCAGAGCGGGCTGGGCCGTTTTGCAAACGCATCCCCGATGCGGAATCTGCCTGAGTCATCGGTGAACTGGAATCGTGCGTCGCGTCCGTCGTAACCGCCCTCAGCCAACAGGTCGTCATAGGTGAAGTGATCGCCCGGCATCCCGTCCCTCGAACGATCAATCGCAAACGGCGTATAGAAGTTATCGTTGTCGTTGCTGTACGAGAACATGGCCCGACCGATCTGCTGTAATTGGGTCATGCAGAGCAAAGCCCGTGCGGAATGCCTGGCTGCACCCAGTGCCGGGAGCAGAATACCGATCAGTAAAGCGATGATGCTGATGACCACCAGCAGTTCGATAAGGGTAAATCCATGGCGACCGGCTGTGCGTGTTGAGTCGTGTTGGGTATTCATGGGTCAACTCGTCATAACGTGATGATGTAACGATGCCTTGGGTAAAACATGATCCGGCATCCCCTAGAGGGAGCCTTTGTTCGAGATGTGATTGATTACACCACCGGATACTTGAAGCCGATAGGTCATGATCGCAGAATAATATGCACATTTGCGTCAGCTTCGTGGGTCGTGAGATGACCGCTGATACTGGATAGCTGACAAGGACGACTCTGGTCTCCAGCCGAGGAAAGACAGATGTCGGCGCAACTGTACATATTTTCAGTCTGAAGTTGTGTATCACGGCTGCGGACTGCGTGTTTTAATTACTTGGTCGAGCTTTTCTTGAAATGCTAGCAGTCGGCCTGCTGTGGAATTATGTCTTGATCTCAGGCAAATCCGTAGAGGCACTAGCCGTTACAGAGGACTTATGTTCATGAATTCCCGAATGAATCAGCCTCGCATGTGTGTGGGTGTTTCCTGGATATGCCGAGGCATGATGTATGCGGCAGTGGCAGGAACATCGCTGCTCAACCCGGACAGCAATGTGCTGGCACAACAGGTGCCCGCATCCATCGTCAACCGCTATGCATCCACGGCAGACCCTTCGGTGTCGGATGAGTTCAACAGTCCATCACTGGACACCAACAAATGGGCGTATCGCACCCTGTGGCCCGGTTCGTTGTGGGGAACCGGCCCGCAGTACGTGCAGATGCTGCAGGACGGTAGTGATCAGTATGTCTCTATCCGAGGCGATTGGAGCGAACGCAAGGGCAGTGGTATCGCCACGAAAGTTGAAACACACTTCGGGTTTTTCTCGGTACGCTGGCGAACCGATAATATCGTCGTCGGGTCACCCACCCCATGGCATCCCGCGATCTGGATGGCTGCGCACAATGTCGCCTCCGGCAGCGATTGGCGATCCATCCCCCCCACTGACTACAACCTCGAGATCGACTTCGTTGAGTACTGGCATCAACCCCTGTGGCATTCCCAGGCGATAGCTTGGGATCATAGCGGCTCGCAGACGACCACCGAAGCGTTCAAGCTTCGCGATCCCAACGACGACTTCGCCACAACCCAGACCGGCTGGCAGGAGCACGGCCTTGAATATCACCCCGATTACCTGCAGCTATGGACGAAGCAGAACGGCGTATGGGTCGCGATCGGGAATCGCATCCCGATCAGTGACGATCCCAACCAGACGGGCGCAATTTACCGTGATTTTGCCACGCCGGGTTATTGGATTCTGTCCAACAAGGAACACTTCGATGTCGTGGCCTCTTCGCCGGCATGGGAGAATACAGACGATTACTCGGCGTTTCGTTTCGAAGACAGCTCGCTGGATATCGACTTTTTCCGCTACTTCCCGTATCTCGAACCCATCGCGGGCGACTTGAACGGTGACGGTTTTGTCGGGGTGGCTGACCTGAATTACGTGCTGGGATACTGGAACCGCACCACGCCCCCGGCCCTGCCGTTGGCGGACCCTTCGGGTGACGGCTATGTCGGCATCGAAGACCTGAACCTTGTCCTGAGCAACTGGAACGCGGGAAGCGCATCCGGTCTGCCCGAACCGGCCAGCCTGATGAGCCTGATCGCGGTCCTGCCCATGCTTGCTATGCGTAACAGGTTCTGATGTAGTTCCAGGGGAGATGGCATACGGCTCGAAATTACGATTAATGCCTGACTCGTCACAGACATGAAATCATTTCGCCTGCGCGTCCGACCGCGCATGGGGCGACGGGTGTCCCTCTATCTTTGCCGGACGATCGACCACAATATCACGATGCTGTCATTACAGATCGATGCATACCCGGTACGGACACATGCAATATCATCGTAATTTGTTAATTTCGGCTGTGCATCACCCAGCCACCTGACGGCGCAGATGTACATATATTCGCGCAGTTGAAGCATATCCATCCGTATCGGCGCGTGCTATTTTTAATCAGTTGCCTGAACAAGGGCATTCCGGCTTTACAGCCATCATGTTTATTGTGTTAGTTCATCACTCTGTTTTCTGTCTAACTTTTTGGAGGGACAACATGCTGCCAATGAAACGAGTACTTCTGTCTGCGGCCCTGTGTGGGGCATTTACGACCGGGGCCCATGCCACGATTCAGGTGATGACCGGGTTCGAGACCACCCCGGCGTTCCTCTCATCCGGGACGGAGGCTCACGTCCTCACTTCCATCACCGACGCATCAGGCACCTATACCGATTTGAGATTCACGACCACCGATGACATCAGCCCGACAAACACATTCGGCATCTTATACGGCGTAAACGGCACGCCACCGGCTGACGGTAACGATGCCCTGTCTGACAATCGCGTGGACACCGGAAAACTTCAGGTCGGCCAGTTCACGTTGTTCGATGTGTCGGCACCGGTTTCGGCTACGGATAAATTCTTCCTGATCTTCAACGCCGGCACAACCGTGTTTTTCCAAGGCCCGGGCACCGTTGTTGCTGAGAACAGCCTGGGTGACCCCCTCGGATCGATCACGGTCAACGAGCATAACAGCCCCAACGACATCGTGTTGGAAAGCGACATGATCACCACCGCTGACCTGGCCCGAATCGGTGCCAGCACGCTCACCGGGCGTCCCATCTACGGGATCACGGCCGACATCTCCGACTTCGGCATCGCCGACCCTTCCACCATTGCTGCCTTCAGGATCACCGGCGAAATCCTGGAAAACGGGAACGGCACGGTTGACAGCTTCGACATCAACGTGGTCGGAATCGCTGCCACCGCGCCACCCACCCTGGAAGGCGACCTTGATGGTGACGGATTCGTCGGCATCAGCGATCTGAACATGGTGCTGGGTAATTGGAACCAGACGATCCCGCCGGGCGATCCTCTGGCTGACCCCTCGGGCGACGGCTTCGTCGGTATCGAAGACCTGAACACCGTGTTGGGCAACTGGAACAACGGGACGCCGCCACCTTCTGTCGCGGTCCCCGAGCCGGCATCTCTGGGCCTGCTGATTATGGGCGCATCGTTCGCCATTGCCCGGCGTCGTCGGTGATTTCCGGGCCGTGTCTGTTTAATCCGTGTGTTTTACGAAGTAGTTTCTTTTAAGTCTGGAGGGACGAAATGTTGAATTTGAAAAATGTATTAATGACCACGGCCATCTGTGGGGCCATGACGACCGGGGCCGATGCGGCGATCCTCGTGATGACCGGTTATGATACCACGCCGGCATTCCTGGCATCCGGTACCGAGGCCCATGTCCTGACCTCGATCACCGATGCTTCGGGTACCTATACCGACCTTTCATTTACCGTCACCGATGATGCCAATAACAGCAACATCCTATACGGCGTGAATGGCGCGGCACCGGCGTCCGGCAACGAAGCACTGTCCGACAACCGGGTCGATACCGGCAAGCTGTCGGTCGGACAGTTCACCCTGTTTGATCTGACCGAATCGGTGGTCGGCTCTGACAAGCTGTTTATTATCTTCAATGCGGGCACCACGGTCTTTTTCCAAGGCCCCGGCCAGATCGTGGCGGAGGACAGCCAAGGCAATGCATTGGGGTCCGTCGTTGTCAATGAAAACAACAGCTCCAACGACACGGTTCTGGTCGGTGACGTCATCACGACCGCCGACCTGGCCCGTGTGGGGTCCAGTACACTCCTTGGGCGGCCGATGTACGGCGTGACTGTTGACATCGCTGACTTCGGGGTGAGCGATCCCTCAACCATCGCGGCTTTTCGCATCGCCGGCGAGATCACACCCAACGGCACCGTGGATTCCTTTGACATCAACGTCGTCGGGATCGCCGCTCCCGAGCCGGCCTCGGCCGGCCTGCTGATCACGGGCCTGTCAGGACTCTGCCTAAGACGCCGCAGGTAACATCAATCAGCGTAGCATTCCTCCTGCGGAGATGGGAACCCGGTCATCACTGGTGGCCGGGTTTCTTCATGCCCGTATACAACAGGACGAGTATAAAACACTTGACCAGTTGCATGCTCACAGGATTATGTGCCATGCAGCAGCGGGACGGATACGGACGGAGATGTGGCCTGCACTTGTTTTCGGTTAGATCAACCGTATTTCAGGATCAGACTTCGCCATTCTTTCATGTCGGTCGACTGATTGTTCATCAATCGATTCAGTATCGACGCGGCCAGTGATCCGACCCTGATCAGGCAAGATCTTAGCATACAAAAACGCTAGAACCGGTTTCAAAACCACATAGTTTCTAAACTTGCGCCCTTGGCACACTT
>CAZJCN010000074.1:0-3382 GCA_964544195.1 uncultured Phycisphaeraceae bacterium
GTGGTGTAAAAGAGGGATCGATCGGCGGTCGGCCGTCGCCTTGCCCCGGCGGCGGTGTTTGCGATTGGTCAGTCATGGCTCTCTTTATTCCTCATTTCAATCAAACGAAATCAGTATTCGGCCGGCGTTATTCAATAAGCCTAGCCCCGTGGAAGGATCGGTCAATCCGGGGCCGGGCCTGCACAATGGGCGCGTTTCCCAAGTGTTTCTTCAGGCGTACGTTACCCATTCATGGAGAAGCCCATGCCCCCAAGCTATCATGCGGGCATGACGATTCATATGCATATCGACCCGTTCAGCGGAATTGCCGGGGACATGTTCCTCGGAGCGGCGATTGATCTGGGCGTTCCTGTCGAAGCGATCGAACAGGCCCTCGCCCCGTTGCAGGTCTCCCCGGCCTATCGGATCACGACCCGTCGAATCCAGCGCCACGGCATCGGCGCGGTGGACCTGCGTGTGGAGCTGATCGACCCACACGATAATTCCGAAAGCCACGAACACAGCCATCATCATCACCATCACCACACGCACTACCGCGACATCATGGACATGATCGACCGGATGGATACCACCGAGCGTGCCAAAGACCGCGCCCGTTTGATCGTGACCCAACTGGCGGAGGCCGAGGCCCGGGTGCACGGCGTGTCTATCGACAAAGTCCATTTCCACGAAGTCGGCGCGGTGGATTCGATCGTCGATATGCTCGGCGCAGCGGTAGCGCTAGAGGAGTTGAATGTCGAAACGCTCAGCTGTGGTGTGTTGCCCATTTCGCGGGGTTTCGTCAAGTGTGACCATGGCCTGATGCCCGTGCCCGCCCCAGCCACCGCCTATCTATTGGAAGGCCTGGCGACCGAAGGCGTGGACCGGCGGGGGGAATTGATCACGCCCACCGGCGCGGCGATCGTCAAAGCACTTTGCAGCCAATTCGGGGCCCCACCGGCCATGACGTTGAGGGCCGTCGGCTACGGGGCGGGTGATCGGGAAGACCCCAAGGTGCCCAACCTGCTGCGTCTGATGCTGGGCGACGTATTGACTCGGGAAAAACTGACGCCGACCGCTGCACAACCGGAGCCCATCGAGTCTTGAAAGCGAGTGTCGTCATCCCGGTCGTGGCAATCGTGGTGCTGGCAGCCCCGGCTTGGCTGTTGTGGTACGGCGTTTCAGACAGCCCAACCTGGACCTCTGAGCCGGGCGCACTGACCAAACAGCAACTGCCGACCGACCTGCCGCCCCTCTTTCCCGAAGTGGGAGCGGGTGGCGTAAGATCGGCCGCCCCAATCTATGAACAATTGTTGACGTTGTATCAGAACAACCATGACACACTGCCACGGACCCCGGCATATGACAAGCTGGTTGACCAAGCCTGCGAACTGTGGATCGAATCGGCGTCGGCATCCGTCACACAGCCCGATTTTCTGGACCATCACATCCCAATCAGAATCGGCGCCCAACCCGATTACGACGACGCGTTGGAACGAGCGTATGAAGACGCGCTCATGAGAGCAGCCGAGCTGTATCAGCGAGGAGACACCGAACAGGCTGTTGGACTGATGCAATCCGTTTGGGTGCTCGGTCGACGTCTCTTTACGGGGCATGTTCGGCTGTACCACCGGGTGATCGGGCTGGACATGATGGAATCCGCCGGCGGGATGTTGTACGACGTCGCCGTGATGGAATCGGGCACCCCGCCCGGGCCGATTTCCAACGATCGTCTGGCAGACCTGCACCGGTGGTCCGACGCGATCCGCCAAATCCGACAGGCCTGGCAGCGGAAGATGGAGACCATCATGCACGTATCGCCTCATCCGGGAGATCTGATCAATATTGCGCTGCACGACGAAGACCGGACGTTCCGGATCGAAGCGACCCTCCGCATGGGCATCCACCGATACGGTGCCAGCCGAGGCAATCGCCGCCTGATGGAACAGGCGATCCAACACGCTATCGACAGTGATGACCCGATGTGGTCCCAAGCCGGCATCGCTGCGCAGGCGCTGACCCTGGAAGACAAGCGACGACTTTTCTGACACCCACGTCGAAGACGGTACCCGATGCAACTGCTGATCCTGGCTCTGTTCCTTGGCCTGTACCTGCACGACAACCTGCCGGGGATGGTGTCGCCGGCCCGGGACGGGTTGATCCTGCTGTCTGCTGTGCTGACACCGAAGCTGATTCTGTTGGGTGTTTATGCGTGGCTGTGCCGATGGACGAGGCGAGGCTTGTCCGGGCCGGATGGGTTCAGACGGTTTCGCCAGCTCGATCTTGCGGGTACGGCGTTCCGCGTCGGCGTGCTCGTCTCTTACGGGTTGGACCTGCACCTAGGCTTGTTGGTAGTCATAAGAGAAACTCTTACTTCGTGGATCGGCTGGCAGCATCCCGTCCTGCTGGACGAAAGCCTGGCGATGCTACCTTCTGTGCTGATGTTCGGTGCGGCGTGGAGCGTGTACTACCCGATCGAACGCCGGCTGCGTGAAGCGGCGTTGATCCGTCGATTGGATGAAGGCCTGCCGGTCCAACCCGTCTGGTCCCGCTGGCAATACATCGTGTCGCAGTACCGGTACCAGGTGCTGCTGATCCTGCTGCCGTTGCTGGTCATCATCGCGTGGATGGACGGCGTGGAGGTGATGATCGCGCACGGCAGGATCGGCGAATCCTCGAAATCGTGGTGGACGGCCGGGGGGTGCGTGGCCGTGTTCCTGTTTGCGCCGGTGATGATCCGCCTTGCCTGGGATACCGTCCCCCTGCCCGAAGGCGAGATCCGTTCGCACCTGCAGGCGATGTGTCGGATGCACCGTGTGCGTGTCCGGGAACTGCTGCTCTGGAGAACCTACGGGGGGATGATCAACGCCGCGGTCATGGGCTTCATCGGGCCGCTTCGATATATCCTGATCACCGACGGCCTGCTGCAACAGCTCCACGCCCCACAGGTGGAGGCGGTGATGGCACACGAGCTGGGGCATATCCGCAAACGACACATGTTCTGGCTGCTCGCCTCGGCGCTGGCGTGGATGGGGGTGGTGGAGATCGCGGTGATGATGCTGCTGTGGTCGAACGGGATCGACGTGAATCAGCTCGATTCGTTGTGGCTCGGCCTTGAGCCGGGCAAACCGATCAGCACCGCGGGGCTGGGCTTGGGCGCATTCAATGAAACCCAGATGACTGTAGTGGCTTCGTTGGTGGCGGCGGCGTGCGTGTGGGCGTGGGGTTTCGGGTGGATATCCCGACGCGCGGAACGGCAGGCGGACAGCTTTGCCGTCGCCCACCTGGCTCGAACCCGAAACGCAACCACCATCGCATGGGCCGACGCGATGACGATGATCGAGGCACTGCAACGCGTCGCCGATCTGAACCATGTGCGGGCGGACAAACACAGTTGGCGGCA
>CAZJCN010000074.1:3482-10917 GCA_964544195.1 uncultured Phycisphaeraceae bacterium
ACCGGCAACGGCGTCCTGACGCTCGATTACACCCTCGACAAGAACAACAAGGTCGAAACGGTCACCGTCGATATGGGGAAACCCAGACTCGACCCCGCGGACGTGCCCATCGACGTGAACCAACTGGAAGCCACGGATCAACCACAAACGTTTCGCTTCCGCTTGCAAGACCCCCCGGCGACATTCATCGGCACGTTCTGTTCCACCGGCAACCCGCACGTCACGATCTACGTCGATGACCTGTCACACGTGGCGTTGGATACAGTCGGGCCGGCACTGGAACATCACCCGGCATTCCCCCGGCGGATGAACGTGCATTTCGTTGAAGTCCTTTCACCCAAGGAAGTTCGTGTCCGTCACTGGGAACGCGGCAGCGGGATCACACTGGCCTGTGGTACGGGAGCGAGCGCGGTGTGTGTGGCCGGGGTCTTGACCGGACGCGGTGAACGAAAAATCACAGCGCACCTGCCTGGCGGTCCCCTGCAATTGGAATGGCGCGAAACCGACAACCACGTCTATATGACCGGTCCGGCGACGGAAGTCTTCACCGGCGAATGGAACGGGTAACCCGCACAGCCCTTGGTTGTCTGCCGTCCGACCTCAGATCCCCAGCAGGCGTTCAACGAAGTTGATGTCGATGTCGGATCGGATGAAGTTGCCGTTGCGAGCCAGGTCGGCGTGCAGGGGGATCGTGGTCTTGATCGGCTCGATGGTGAACTCCGCCAAGGCCCGCTTGAGCGTGGCGATCGCCTCGTCGCGTGTCGGTTGGTGCACGATCAGCTTGGCGATCATCGAGTCGTAATTGGGCGGGATCCGGTAACCGGAGAAACAGTGCGTATCGACCCGCACCCCGGGGCCGCCGGGCAGGTCGATCTTCTCGATGAGGCCGGCACAAGGGACGAAGTTCTTCGCCGGGTCCTCGGCGTTGATCCGCACCTCGATCGCGTGGCCGGTCTGCTTGATCTGCTTCTGTGTGAACGACAGCTTCTCGCCTGCCGCCACTCGGATCTGCTCCTTGACGATGTCCACCCCGGTCACCAATTCGGTCACCGGGTGCTCGACCTGAACACGGGTGTTGACCTCCATCAGATAAAACTCTTTATCTGCCCCCATGAGGAACTCGACCGTTCCCGCTGAGTAATAGCCGGCGGCCTTGCAGAGTCGGGCGGCTGCTTTACAGAGCTTCTCCCGCTCGTCCGACGTCAGCACCGGGCAGGGTGATTCCTCTATCAGCTTCTGCTTACGGCGCTGCATGGTGCAGTCGCGCTCGTAAAGGTGGACCACGTTGCCGTGCTGGTCCCCGATGACCTGAACCTCGACGTGGCGAGCGTGCTCGATGAACTTTTCGAGATACACGGTCCCGTCACCGAACGCGGCCTCGGCCTCCTGCTTGGCGGCCTTGATGCCCGAGCGGAGGGACATGTCGTTGTGCGCGACACGCATCCCGCGCCCACCCCCGCCGGCGGCGGCCTTGACCATAACCGGGTACCCGATCTCGCGCGCCGTCTTGACCGCCTGATCTTCGTCCTCGATCTTCCCCTTCGAGCCGGGGCTGGTGGGAACCTTGTTTTTGATCGCCAATTGCTTGCACTGGACCTTGTCCCCGAGCAGTCGCATGGACTCGACACTCGGCCCAATGAACTCGATGTTGCAGGATCGGCAGACCTCTGCGAAGTGTGCGTTTTCCGCCAGGAACCCGTAGCCGGGATGGATCGCATCGACGTTCGCCACTTCAGCGGCGGCGATAATCCGGGCGATGTTCAGATACGACTCATTCGGTGCCGGATTCCCGATGCAGATCGCCTGATCGGCGATGCGAACATGCTTGGAATCCTTATCCGCCGTGGAATACACCGCCACGGCCTCGATCCCCAGGTCGTGTGCCGCGCGGATGATGCGGACCGCGATCTCACCTCGGTTGGCTATCAGGATGCGTGAAAACATAGTGGGGTCTGCGGTAGGGTTGCTTGGGGCTGGTTAGGAGGAAGACCGGCACGGCGTCCCGAATGACACAGACGGCAGGCTCGGAACAGTTTCCCGTGCTCGGTTCACTCGGGCTTGACCGAGAACAGCGGCTGGCCGAACTCTACGGGTTGGCCATCTTCGACCAAGACTTTTTCGATCGTGCCGGCCACCTCTGCCTTGATTTCGTTGAAGACTTTCATCGCTTCGACGATGCAGACAACCGTGTCCGGGTCGACTCGATCACCGACACTGACGAACGGTTTAGCGTCGGGACTGGGCGAGGAATAGAACGTGCCGACCATGGGGCTGTCGATGGTCTTGCCGGTGTCAGCCGGAGCCGGCGAAGTGTCGGCTGGGGCTTGTGCGGGCGGCGGGGTGGCCCCAGCGGGAGCTGCCGCCGGTGCCGCTTGGACCTGAGGCTGAATCACCGGGACCACCTGCCCCTGGCTGTTCCGTTTGATCTTCAACGGCCCGCCTTCCGCCTGGATGTCCAGCTCGGTCAGGTCATTATCGACCATCAGCTTGATCAGTTGTTTGAGTGTCTTCAGGTCAACCATGGATGTCTCTCTCGGGGCCTGCGAGCGGATCGCCACGCCAGGCCGGGGAGTCAATGCACGCTCAATCCGCGTGTCTCCAGTGAGTTAGATGATGGCCGATTCCAGCGATTTGGGCAAATCACTCAAGACCCGCCGCCCACGCTCGGTCACCAGCACATCGTCCTCGATCCGTACCCCCCCGACCCCCGGCAGATAAATCCCCGGCTCGACCGTCACGACGTGCCCCGGCTTGAGCACCCCTTCCGATCGAGACGCTAGCGTCGGTAACTCGTGGATATCCAGCCCCAATCCGTGTCCAAGCGAGTGGCCGAACCGGTCGCCGTACCCGGCCCTGTCGATCACGTCCCGTGCCACCTTGTCGATGTCTTTCAACCGCTTGCCCGGGGCGATGGCGTCGATCGCGGCGAGCTGGGCATCGAGCACGATCTGGTAGATCTCTCGGAGCCTGGGTTTTATCTTTCCCAAGGCCAGCACCCGGGTCAGGTCGGAGCAATACCCGCCCCACTTCGCGCCCCAGTCGATGAGGATGATCCCGCCGGGCCTGACCTTCCGGGAGCCGGGGATGGCATGAGGCAGACTCGCGTTGGCGTCGGCCGCGACGATGCTCGGAAAACTGACGCCATCCGCTCCCAAAGTCCGCATTCGGTATTCGAGGTAAGCCGCGATCTCGTACTCGCTCATGCCCGGACGGATGAACTGACGGGTTTCCTCGAACGCCTGCTGCTGGATCTTCAGGGCTTTTCGGATCGCCTTGACCTCGTCGGGGTTTTTGACGGCACGCTGTCCATAAAGACCGTCATTAATCGCTTTGAGTCGCCGGGCCCCGAGCTGAGCAGCGATGGCTTTGCGCTGGGCCAGCGTGACGTGACCGGTCTGCAGTCCAACCTTGTCGATACGCAGCTTGTCCGTCCACGTGGCCAATTCGTGGGCCAGCCCTTTTTTCCGCATGATCGCGACCGCGTGAGGGGCCTCCTTGGCGATCTGTTCCTCGAACCGGAAATCACTGAGGATGTAGACCTTTCGGCCTTTCAGCGGGATCAGCGCCCACGAGTCATCGCCGACAAATCCCGTCAGGTAACGGATATCACGTGGATTGGTCACCAGCAACGCGTCAATCCCTGTCTTCTTAAGACGGGCACGCAATACCTGGAGACGTTCAGCCAGATGCTTCGGCGTAGTAGATTTGACAGCGCGCTGCTTGGCCATGGGATGCGACTCTTGGGTAAACCGGGAATCTTGAGATGATCCGCCCTACTTGTACACCTTCTCGGGATCGAAGACTTTTTCTTCAACGATCGTCAGCTTGCCGCCGTCATCGATCCGGCGGAAGAAGCAGGAGTTGTAACCGACGTGGCAGCATGGGCCATGGCTCTTGCATTTGAGCAGGATCAGGTCCTGGTCACAATCAACACGGGCCTCGACGACTTCCTGAACGTGGCCGGAGCTTTCGCCCTTGATCCACATCTTGTTGCGTGACCGGGAGTAGAAGGTGGCCTTGCGGACTTCGAGGGTCTGCTTCAACGCCGCCTCGTTCATCCACGCCATCATCAGCACTTCGCCGGTGTCGATGTCCTGAACGATCGCGGGGACCAGGCCCTTGTCGTCGTACTTGATGTTGAGTTGATCGGTGGTTTCCCGTTCGGTATCGCCCATGGGGTTTCTCCTGTTCGACGGATCGAGCCGGGCATTATACCGAAGCGGCTAACGCCCGCTCTACGGTGAGATTTCCGCGTCCAGATCCACTACCCGATCGGGCTTGTAGACCTTCATGAGCGTGTCGAAATCGAAATGGACGTCGCGGATCCGAGAACTGCCGACCTCGGGCTGTTTGAGTTGCAGCGTCATCCGTGCCTCTCGGCCAAGCACGTACACCTCCACTTGGGATGCGATCCGCCCCACCGCTGTTTCCCCCTCCTTATTTCGGACCGGTACCGTTTCCGACAACACGCACTTGACCACCGATTCGCCTCGCGGGTTGAGGATATCGACCCGTACCGGCCGAGCTGTCTCCGGATGCAACAACAACCGAAGCCCCAGCCCCGGCGGCTCAATCAGGTAATGCCCGGCAACCCGCTCCACCGCTGGCTCAGAAGGAACCAACGTCGGATCAATCGGCTTGAGTCCCAGCACATACAGCAGGTCCGTCGGCCTGACCGGCAGCGGGAAGGTGTCCGTGTCGTGCTGATCGAGCCGATCAAACCGGCCGACGTAAGCCGTTCGTGTATCCGCCAATTCAAACAGCCAATAATGCAGCCCGTCCGCACCGGCCCAGAAGCCCTTGCCGAACTCCTCGATCTGCAGGGCGACCCGGTTGGGCCTGACGAACATGAACTTGCCGTCGCCGTGCTCGTGTTTGCGGTCGCCTTTTTCGTTGATCCAGTCCAGATCAACACGGGCCTCGGCCCAAAGACGATCCAACGGCCGCAACGTGCGGTTGTATCGCTCAACCAGCTCCTGATAGGTCGGTACCGGCTGATCGTTGGAGATCGGCTCAGGCAACAGAACTTCGGGGACGATCGGCTGCGGCGGCTGACAACCGGTCAGCAGAAAGACAAGAGCAAGAACGGCCGGCAGCCGAGTAATCATCACAACTCCGCCTGGAGTATTTCACCGAGCTGGGTCATCACCTGCTCGATACGTTCTTCATCGAGCTTCGGGTCCAGCACCTCGATCGTGACATCCGGGTGCCACTTGCCCATCGGCCCCTTGGACAGGTCCAGCTTCGGGGTCAGTATCCACCATGTCTGAGTGACTTTCTGGCCGTCGACATCCGCTTCACGGGTGACGTTGCCGTCGTAACGAAGCAGCTTCTTGCGCATCAGGATCAACGCCAGCACATGACGGAACGCCAGCCGCTCCGGCTCCGTCGCTTCGCCCAGTCTTTCGAGCAGGTTCATCAATACCGCATCGTCGACGAACAGCTTTTTCTTCTCGTTGGGCTGAGGAACCGTGGACTTCCAGTAGCTGAACAGCCCGTCCGGCCGGTACCCTTGTTCCCATGCCTCGATGCTGATGTCGATCCGGGACAGGCCCAGTGCACGCAGAGCCTCAGCGGCTTTGTCTTGGCTGCTTTGGGTGGCCTTGTCCGGCTCAGCCGGAGCCCCCTCCGGCAACTCAACCAGCGCGGCGTAATACGGCTCACCGGGTTGAAGCTCACGACCGGTGGACGCACAGACCCCGCTGGTCTTGGGGATCTCGTAACTGGGGGCGTTGAACTGCGACATCGGAGGTATCTTAAGTCATCAGGCTTGCGCGTGGTCGGCTCAGTCCACTTCCACACCGAGCTGGCGTGCCGCGGCGATCGACGTCTGATCGATGAGGACCGCCAACGTCATTGGCCCGACACCGCCGGGGACCGGCGTGATCATCGAACACTTGGGCAGGCAGTCTTCGTAATCCACGTCACCGACGTTGCCCTTGGGCCCGGGGTTGAAGCCGGCATCAATGACGACAGCCCCCTGCTTGAGCCAGTCACCCTTGACGAAGTGCGGCTTGCCGACCGCCGCGACGACGATGTCCGCCTGACGCACGATGCTCGGCAGGTCCACCGTGCGGGAATGACAGATGGTGACGGTGGCGTTGGCCGCGAGCAACAGCATCGCCATGGGCTTACCAAGGATCACACTGCGTCCGATGACGACGGCGTGCTTGCCTTCGATCGGGATGTCATACGCACGCATCAGTCGCATAATCCCTTCCGGGGTGGCCGACCCGAAACCGGGCAGGGAGTAAGTCATCGTGCCGAAGCTGTGGAACGTCACGCCGTCCACGTCCTTATCACCGCCGATCGCTTCGAACACCGCGCGCTCATCGACCTGCTTCGGCATGGGGTGTTGAACGAGAATACCGTGCACGTTCTTGTCCGCAGCCAGCTCGGAAACCTTGGCCACGACCTGTTCAGTCGTGCTGTCCTCTGGCATGTGGATCTTGATTGATTTCATGCCGTGCTTCTCGCAAAGCTTGCCTTTACGATCCACATACTTCTCGCTGGCCGGGTCATTCCCGACGAGAACGGTCGCGAGGCACGGCGTGACACCGGTCTTTTCGATGATGCGTTGAACGCGTTTCTCGCAGTTGGCGAGAATGGCGTCGGCGACGGGCTTACCCTTGATAATGACCGGTTCGGTTGGAGTGGTTGTGGTATTCATGCCGGGATTATAAAGCATGTTCAAAGCCTCGGCACGCGAAGGCGACAGCGTCTACAATCACTTTTATGAATGCGGTCATACTCTCGATCGGTGATGAGCTGGTTCTCGGTCAGACGGTGGACACCAATACCGCCTACCTGGCGTCGCGCCTGGCTGAACTGGGCATCCCGACCCGATATCACCAGACCCTGCCCGACGATCTGGTGCTCATCGCACAGGCAATCAGGCACGCAGCTGATCAATCAGAATTACTCCTTGTCACGGGCGGCCTGGGCCCGACTCGGGACGACCTGACTCGACAAGCCTTGGCTGAGGCGATGGGGGTTGGGCTTGAGCTGAATGCGGAATGCTTGAAGCAGATCGAAAACTTTTTTGCCGGGCGAAGCAAACCGATGTCCGAGAGCAACCGCGTGCAGGCCATGCTGCCGATCGGTTCACAAGGCATCCCCAACGATCGAGGGACAGCTCCGGGCATCCGCGCGAAACTCGGTCGATGCGACATCTTTGTCATGCCCGGCGTTCCGCACGAGATGCGTGGCATGTTCGAAAAGTCCATCGTGCCTGAGATCCGGTCCTCTGCCGGTACCGGTCGCGTGATCCTGACGACGAAGATCAATACGTTCGGATTGGGCGAGTCGGCGGTCGGGCAATTGCTCGGGGATCTCATGACCCGTGACCGCAATCCCACGGTCGGAACCACCGTCTCGGGCGGAATCGTTTCCGTGCGGGTCCGTTGTGTCGCAAATGATCCGGGAAAAGCCCGAC
>CAZJCN010000075.1:0-10859 GCA_964544195.1 uncultured Phycisphaeraceae bacterium
CGTCTTTTCGTCGTGCCTCCACTAATGGATGAAAAGCCGCGTTTGCGCGCACGAACGCGTCTATTCCATTGCCGCGTGTGGTGCGAGGTGTTGGCGGCGCAAGGGGTAACGATTTTCGATGGTATCGCGATTTTATCGCTGTGAATTGAGTGTTTCTGTGCGCGCACGGGGCCGGCTTCGTCCACGGATTTAGCGGGGCTTTCGCGGGTTTGTCGGCGAAGTGGGGGGCAGGTACAATGCTTTGCTTCGCCCCGTTTAAGGAGAAGTGCGGTGCAAGACGCGATCAACAAGGCCGCGGCGCTGGTTGAAGCGCATGAACACATCCGACGGTTCCGAGGCAAGACGCTGGTCGTGAAGGTCGGCGGGTCGATCATGGATCAGCCGGAGGACCTGAACAGCGTCGTTGGGGACATCTGTTTCATGTCGGCGGTGGGGATGCGCCCGATCATCGTGCACGGCGGGGGGAAAGGGATCACGGCGGCGATGAAAGAGGCGGGTTTGGAAGCGCAGTTCGTGCAGGGGCGGCGTTACACGGACGAGCGGACGCTGGCGATCGCGGAGCACGTGCTGGTCAACGGGATCAACACGCAGATCGCCGACTATATCCGGCAGCAGGGACACCGGGCGATGCCGTTGCACAGCCTGGGCAGCTGCGCGGTGTTCGGCAAGCGGCTGTTCCTTGAAGGCGACGAGGGTCGGAAGATCGACATCGGGTACGTCGGCGAGGTGGACTGGGTGAATGCGGACCTGTTGAACGCGGTGGTGGAGGCGGGGTACATCCCCGTGATCGCGCCGATCGCGCGGGACGCGTCGGGTGGCAAGCTCAACGTCAACGCGGACAGTGTGGCGGGGCACGTGGCGGCGGCGGTGCGTGCTGAGAAGCTGATCCTCATCTCCGACACGCACGGCATCCGGTTGTCTGAGAACCCGGACGACCTGGCCAGCCATCTGACAAGGGAGCAGATCGAACGCCTGGTTGATGACGGGGTGATCTCGGCAGGGATGCTGCCGAAGGTCGAGGCGAGTTTCACGGCCTTGGCGGGGGGCGTGTCCAAGGCGCACATCATCGACGGGCGCATCAAGCATTCGTCCCTGCTGGAGGTGTACACCAGCCAGGGGATCGGCACGGAGATCGTGCTGTAATTCACATGGGAAGATCAACCACCACGGTGGGCATCATGAAACATTTTTTAGACATCCACGACGCCACGACCGAGGAGCTGAAGCACGTGCTGGCGGTGGCCCGACAGCTGCGTGACCAGCGGGAGGCTGGGCAGACGAATCCGCCGGTGCTGGCGGGTAAGACGCTGGCGATGCTGTTCGAGAAGCCGAGTCTGCGGACGCGGGTAAGTTTCGAGCAGGCGATGATCGAGCTGGGCGGACACTCGATCGTGATGGGCCAGGAGGTCGGACTGGGCAAGCGCGAGGCGGTCAGCGACGTGGCGAAGGTGCTGGGGGGGATGGTGCACGCGGTGGCGGCGCGGGTGTTCGAGCATCAGAAGCTGGTCGAGCTGGCGGAGCACGCGGGCGTGCCGGTGATCAACATGCTCAGCGACACGTCGCATCCGTGCCAGGCGTTGGCGGACCTGATGACGCTGCAGGACGAGTTCGGTGCGGACCTGTCGGGGCGGAGCGTGGCGTTTGTCGGCGACGGGAACAACGTGGCTTACAGCGTGGCGATGCTCTGCGGCCGACTGGGCGTGCGATTCGTGCTGGCCAGCCCGGAGGGGTACGCGTTCAGCGAGCAGGCGGTGAAGGCGATCAAGGCCGCGTCGCCGGAGCTGGACCTGATGATCACCAACGATCCCATCGAGGCGGTCAAGGGCGTGGACGCGGTGTTCACGGATACGTTTACTTCGATGGGACAGGAGCACGAGAAAGAAGCCCGGTTGAAGGCTTTCCAGGGCTATCAGGTCAATGACAGCCTGCTGTCACATGCGGCGGACCACGCGATCGTGCTGCATTGTCTGCCGGCGTACCGTGGTGTCGAGATCACGGACGAGGTGATGGACGGGCCTCGAAGCCGGGTATTCCCCGAAGCGCATAACCGGTTGCACGCTCAGAAGGGGCTGTTGGCGGTGCTGATGGGTGGTATGTGAGCGGTATCTGAGGGGGCGTTTTCGTAGTTAGGCCTTCAAAGCAACCGATAGTGTGTGTAAATGTTTCCGGCGTGATCCAGGCGATGAATGCTGCTGTCCGGTTCGGGCCCGATGTTGTGTATGACCGATGAATGGCGATGTCACCCTCACCGATTGAACCTGACGCGGACCCGGGGCTGGACCCGACGCACCTGCTGCTGATCGTGGTCGGGGCGCATCTACGTGCGGAGGCGGCGGACCGTCCGTTGGCGTATCGGCTTCGGGAGGAAGTGATGCGTTGGGTTCGCAAGCATGAGGGCAGCCTGGCGACGCCGATCTATCCGGTGGTTTGTACGGATATCTGGTACCTGAATCATAGTGTGCTGCACGCTCGGCCGACGGTGAGCATCGGTGGGCCGGGGGTGAACGCACTGTCGGCCCACTTTGCCCGGAGTATCGCGGGCCGAGAGGAATCGGATGCGCAGGTGGTGATCCAGATCGATCCGGAGTTCACCGATCTTCGGGTGAGCATCTGGGGGACGGATCACGAGTTGACGGAAAAGGGCCTCGCGGTCTTTCTGAACGATTATCTTGAGGGGTTCCTCAAGGCGGTGGCGACGCAGGTCGAGCCGGAGGCGTGAACCGCAATCGCGATAAGTTGTTCCGCCGGCATAGTTTTCCGAAGAGGCTGGTTGCAATACATCATCCGGGGGCCAATAATCCTGACAATGAGAATCTTGTCCTTACAAGCGGGCGACGCCCGTCAGCAGGAGCAGATCGCGCAGGAAGCGGGTCGGCTGTTGCGTGACGGGGGCCTGGTGGTGTTCCCGACCGAGACGGTTTATGGCGTGGCGGCTTCGGCGTTGAGTGACCGGGGTGTGGCTCGACTGCGGGAGTTGAAGCAGTCGGACGCGTCGAGGGCGTTTACGGTGCATATCGCTGACCCGGGTGACGTGTCACGTTTTGCGGACCTGACCAGCGGGGCGCCGAAACGGCTGGTGTCTCGTGCGATGCCCGGGCCGATCACGGTCCTGGTCGAAGTGGATGAAGCCCAGCAGGAACGGAAGCTCAAGGCCCTGGGTTTGCCGGCGACGGAACGGGCGCGGATTTACCACGACGGGGTGGTGGGGCTTCGGTGTCCGGATCATGATCTGGGGCGAGCGGTGTTGCGGGCCGGGGGGCCGGCGGTCATCGCGACCAGTGCGAATCTGCCCGGTGAACGGCCTCCGGTTGAAGCGGAGCAGGCGGTGGAGGCCATCGGCGACTTGGTGGACCTGGTGGTGGACGGCGGGCACGCACGGTACGCCAAGCCTTCGACCATCGTACGGATTGCCGGGCAGGGTGCTGAACAGACCTGGGAACTTCAACGCGAAGGGGTGTACGACGAGCGATATATCCGCAAGCTGGTGCGTTTGACCATCCTGATGGTGTGTACCGGCAATACCTGTCGCTCGCCGATGGCGGAGTTGATCGCGCGGGACCTGATTGCGAGCAGGCTGGGCGTGGCAGAGGGGGGGCTCGCCGATATGGGTGTATCAGTTATATCGGCAGGTGTTTATGCTTCGTCCGGGATGCCTGCGTCGGCCGAGGCGGTCGCGGTGATGCGGTCAATGGGGCTGGACCTGTCTTCGCACCGATCGACAACGCTGACCGGCCAGCTCATAAACGAGGCGGACGTGATATATTGCATGACAGCGGGGCACCGCGAAGCGGTTCTGTCGTTGGCACCCGGCGCGGCAGATAAGACCCATCGCCTGGACCCGGGGGCTGACGTGCCCGACCCGATCGGTGCGGACGAGTCGGTTTATCGCCAGACCGCCGACATGATCCGGGGGGCTATAGTAAGACGTCTGGAGGAGTTGCCGTTATGAAGATTGCTCTGGGTGCCGACCATCGTGGAACGGACGCGTTACGTGCGGTCATGGACACATTGGTGGAGCAGGGCCATGAACCGTTGACCTTGGGGGTCTGTCAGGACCGTTCGTGTGATTACCCGGACATGGCCTATCCTGTCGCCAGCGCGGTGGCGAACGGTCAGGCCGACCGCGGGATTCTGATCTGCGGGTCGGGCATCGGGATGTCAATCGCGGCCAACAAGGTCAAAGGGGTGCGTGCGGCGCTGGTGCATGACGAGGTCGGGGCGGAGGTGTCCCGCCGACACAACGACGCCAACGTGCTTTGTCTGCCCGCGGACATGATCGGTGTGCGGGTGATCGAACAGATCGTGACGACGTGGCTTCGGACGGAGTTCGAGGGCGGCCGACACGAACGACGGGTACAGAAGATTCAGGCGATCGAGATGGGGCTGGACCCGAGCGGCACGTCATTGGGACACGCGGCCGCGGTGGGTGAATAGCTGCGTCGCCGGGCGGAACACACGGAGCGTAAGCCGACATGTCTGAACACAACCACCGCGTAGTGCTGGACGGGATCGACTGGCGCAGTACGTTGCCTTGGCTTCGGATCTTCAGCGCGTTTCGGATGGCGATCCAGCCCGGGCGGCTGCTGATGTCTCTGATGCTTGTGCTGCTGCTGTATCTCGGTGGCACGGCGATGGACTTTATCTGGGGGCCACAGGTCCGGGCGCATGAGCTGTCGGCCTATGCCCGATACGATGCGGAACGATACGCCGAATGGTTGAAGGACACCGAATCGCTGCCGCGCGAAGGCTATATCTTCAAGACGCTGGTCGAGCAGGAGGTGACGGCGTTTGAACGGCTGGTCGTCTCGGCGACCGACCTGGATTTCGGACTGGCGGGATTGGCAGCCGGTCAAGGCGCGGACAGCGGCGGGGTGATCGGCGCGTTGGCGCACATGGTGGTGCGTATCCCGGGCTGGCTGTACCACACTCATCCCGGATTCATGTTGATCTTTCTGCTGTATGCCTTTGTGCTGGTGACGCTGATCGGCGCGACGATCTGCCGGATCGCCGCGATCGATGCGTGCAAAGGTGGTCATGCCTCGGCTTTTGAAGCATTACGTTTCGCCTCGCAGAACTGGGTGCAGGTGATGCTGGCGCCGCTGATCCCGCTGGGCGTGGTGGTGGTGATCCGCCTGCTGCTGGCGCTGCTCGGATGGGTTCTGTTCAACGTGCCCGTGCTGGACGTGATCGGCGGGGCTGTCTACGGCCTGCTGTTGTTGCTGGGCTTCGTCGGTGCGATGCTGCTGCTGGGGTATGTGCTGGGGGTGAACCTGTTGACGCCGGCGATCGCGGTGGAAGGATCGGACGCGTTCGATGCGGTCAGCCGGGCTTATAACTACATCGTGGGGCGTCCCTGGCGTTATCTGTTGTATTCGGCGGTGATGATCGTATACGGCGCGGTGACCTACCTGTTGGTCGGGCTGGTGGTGTTCAGCACGATCTGGTTCACCCGGCAGTGCCTGGCGATCGGCGCGGTCAGTGAACTGTCGGAGGGGGTGACCCGGCTGGACGCGGTGATGCCCAAGCCGCAGTGGGGCCGACTGCTCGTGGACCCGGACTGGGACGCGCTGGGCGGGACCGCGACGGTGACAGCGGCGCTGGTGATGGTGTGGACCAAGCTGCTGATCGCGGTACTGCCGGCGTTTGCGGTCAGCTATTACTTCAACGCGCATACCTGGGTCTACCTCCTGCTTCGGCGTTCGGCCGACCAGGTCGAGTTTGACGAGGTGTACCTGGAGTCGGAAACGTCGGAAGAACCGGTCCCCGCGGGTGACAAGGTGGAACCTGTCGACAGCGCCGAGTAGTAGCGTCACCTGTCGGGATGAGCATGTCTTTGACACGTTTTGATACACGGCCCTACGATGCGGCTATGTCGATCCGTCTGATTGGGGTATGTGTTCTTATCGCCTTCGGGGTGCTGTCTTTTGCCGGCTGTGATCCGACAGCACCGGCGGAACCGGCCGTGAACAAGGATGCTGATTCGGACGCGACGCTGCGCGTGGTTTCGCTGGCACCGTCGTTGAGCCAGATGATGGTGGACCTGGGGGCAGGTGATCTGCTGGTCGGTGTAGCCGAACACGACAACGCGGCTCCGCCGGGCTTGCCTGTCGTGGGTAACTACGCGGCGGTCAGTATCGAACGACTGGTGTCGCTGAAGCCGACCCATGTGCTGACCATGGCAGGGCCTTCCGGACCGCCCGCCTCGTTGCTGGATCTGATGGCCGAGGGCGTGTTTGAACTTGAGTGGTACAAGTACCCCAAAAGTGTCGCCGATATCCGATGGATCCTGCATCATGAACATACCTCCGGGGACGAGCATCCCGCTCTCGGTCGGGTGTTGGATGTGGAGGAACGGGCGAAGGCGCTAAGTGAACGCATCGGCCAACAACTGGCCGCGATCCGAGAACAGACAGACGCCTATCTGAAAGAAACAGGTCAGAAACGGCCACGTGTGTTGATGGTGATCGGGACCGATCCGATCATGGCGTCGGGCCCGGGGACCGTGTTGGACGAGCTGTTATCGTATGCAGGGGGAACGAACGCAGCCGCTGAGGCACAAGTCTCCGCGCCGGAGTATGGGCGTGAAGGGTTGTTGGCCTTGTCCCCTGAAGTTGTCCTGTTCCTTCAACCCAAAGCCCCGCCGATTATGGAAGACGATCCACGGTTGGCCCCGTTTCGTGATTTACCGATCCCCGCGATCGAGTCGGGTCGGGTGTATGCCTTGGGGCATCCGTTGATCCTGCTGCCGAGTACGTCGGTCGTGGTGACCTGCGCGGAGATGGCCAAAGCGATCCACCCGGCCATAGCAGATCAAATAGATGAGATTGTCTTTGCCTCCGACGGGGGGCGTGATGAATAAAGTTGCCGGCAGTCGTTCGACCGTTCGTGTGTGGATCGCGCTTGGGCTGATCGCGGCCGTGCTGGTCGCAGTGATCTTGGCCCGGCTTGTCATCGGCGAGGCGATGCTGGGCTGGCCCGAAGGTGAGTATGCAGGTTATATGCAGCGGGCACGTCTGACACGCATGCTCCTGGGGCTGATCGTAGGGGTGGCGCTGTCGGTCAGTGGGGTTTCATTGCAGGCGTTGTTACGCAACCCGCTTGCGGAACCATACATTCTTGGCCTGTCCACCGGTGCCGGGGCCGGGATCATGTTGCAGGCTTATCTTTACTTTCTTGTTTACGACGAGGTGATGATCGGCACGCCGATCGGCGGGGCATTATTGGGCGCAGGGACGACGATGTTGATCGTGTTCCTGGCTGGGCGACGCCGGGGGGTGATCGATCCGTTGGGGCTGCTGTTGACGGGGGTGGTGTTGTCCACGATCTGCGGGGCGTTGATCCTGATGTTGAACTACCTGATCGGGCCGGGGGGGATCCGCGATGACATCGCGCGATGGATGATGGGCAATCTCGACAGCGGGACGGGATGGATGACGATCGTATCGGTCGGGGGTGTGACGCTGGCGGGCTGGGTCGTCCTGCTGATGGTGGGTCGAGCGATGGACGTGGCGACCACCAGCGACGCGGAGGCGATGAGCCTGGGGGTGAACTTGGGTCGATTACGCACGGTGTTGTTCGCGGTGTCGAGTGTGCTGGCGGCGGGGGCGGTCGTGTTGGCTGGGCCTATCGCGTTTGTCGGCCTGGTCTGTCCGCACATCGCACGGTTGGCGCTGGGGCCGAGTCATCGGTCGTTGCTGATCGGGTCGGCGATGCTGGGGGGTGCGTTGATTGTCGCGGCAGACACCGCCAGCGCGGCGTTGAACCTCTGGCTGGGGATCGGGCTGATGCCGATCGGGGTCTTTACGGCGATGGTCGGGGGCCCGGTGTTCCTGTGGATGCTTCGCCCGCAGCTTGGCCGGGGCGAGGCGTGATGTGTGGCGGCTGACGAAACACGCTAATCCGATACAATCCCCGCACGTTGTCAAGGAGGCACGCCATCGAACACTTTGCCGACCGTTTGTTGAATGCAGCCAAATCGAAGGGGGCCCCGGTGTGCGTGGGGCTGGACCCGGTCGTGGAACGTCTGCCGGGTGAGGTTCCGGGTGATGATCCCGCTGGCCGAATCGAACATTGGTGCGTGGGAGTGCTTGAGGCGGTGGCGGACCACGTTCCGGCGGTCAAGCCTCAGTTGGCGTGCTTTGAGCGTTACGGCTCGGCGGGGTTGGCAGTCTATGAACGGGTGGTGGGTCGCGCCAAAGAGCTTGGTCTGATTGTGATCGCAGACGGTAAACGGGGCGACATTGGCCTAAGCTCCGCGCATTACGCGGCAGGCCTGCTGACCGGGCCATTCGCGGCGGACGCACTGACGGTTAATCCTTACCTTGGTGCGGACGGGTTGCAGCCGTTTGTCGATACGGCCCAGGCTCACGGAGCCGGGTTGTTTGCGTTGGTGAGGACGAGCAACCCCGGCGGCGATGCGCTGCAGGGCCTGAAGTTGGAGGACGGGGGCACGGTCAGCGAAGCGGTGGGGCGGATGGTGCGTGAGCTGGGGGCGTGTCGGCCGGGGTGTGTAGGGCGATCGGGTTACAGCCTTCTGGGGGCGGTGGTGGGGGCGACCAAGCCGGCGGACGCGGCGGTGCTTCGACGGGTCATGCCGGAGCAGTTGTTCCTGGTGCCGGGTTTCGGTGCCCAGGGCGGCGGGACGGACGATGTCCGGGCGTGTTTCAAACCCGACGGGACGGGCGCCATCATCACGGCCAGCCGAAGCGTCATTTATGCCCACGAAAAAACGCCGGGCGGTGACTGGAAGACTTCTGTGTCACACGCAGCCGAGCAATTCAACCGGGATATAGCCCGTCTCGTTGCGGGCTAGACGGCCGAACCATTGATGCGGAACGGGAGGTCATCGGTTCGCCATCCAGGCGGCGATGGCCTGATCGTAAGCGCTGGTGCGCTGGAAGGCGGCGGTGGCGAGCTTGCGACGCAGTTCAAAGCTGGTGGCACCGTCGTTGGCGTCCATGTCGTTGCCGACCTCGTCGTATTGTTTCGGGTCGGTGACGCAGGTGACGTAGCGATGGTTCTTGGCGGCGCTGCGGATCATGGACGGCCCGCCGATGTCGATCTGCTCGATCGCTTCGTCGTCGGTGACGTCGGGCTGGGCGATGGTTTTCTCGAAGGGGTAGAGGTTGACGCAGACCATGTCGATCGCGGTGATGCCGTGATCGTTCATGGCCTTGGCGTGATCGGGTTTATCGCGAAGCGCCAGAAGGCCGCCGTGGACTTTGGGGTGCAGTGTCTTGACCCGGCCGTCCATCATCTCGGGGAAGCCGGTGACTTCATCGATGGGGGTGACTTTGATCCCGGCCTCGGTCAGCGCGCGGGCGGTCCCACCGGTGGAGATGATGTTGACGCCGAAACCGACGAGCTTGCGCGCGAAGGGGATCAGGTCGGTCTTGTCACTGACGGATACCAATGCGGTCTTGATCTTGACTGGGTACGTCATGGTGCTGGGTCGGGTTGGTTCGTAGGTACGTAAGGTTATTTGCGTAGCCGGTGTTACTGCTTGGGGATCAGTCGGTGGATGCGTCCCTCGGGGGAGACGATCAGCAGCCCCTGCCGGTCCGGTAGGGGGATGACTTCCTGCAGGGGGACGGTGGGGGCGTCGGCGATGACGCGCCCGGTCTGCTCGTCCACCCACCGCAGCCCGCCGGGGTAGTGCAGCAGGACGCGGTCGTTTTCGTAATACACGGCCCGGGCGTCGAGGTCGGTCTTCCAGCGTTCCGAGCCGTCGCGTTCATCAAGAGCAACCAACCCGTGACCGGGGATGGGCAGGAAGACACTTTGGCCCAATGCGGCCGGAGGCTGTGTCAGCCGGACCGGTGTGCGGTAGACCCATTTGTCCTTGCCGGTGACGGGGTTGATGGCGTAGAGGGACTGGTCATGTGAGGCGATGTAGATGCCGTCCCGGGCCGAGGCCGGTGTCGCGGTGATCGGTCCGAAGGTTCGGCCACGGAATATCAACTCGCCGGTCTGTGCCCGGAGCGAGGCGTAGACGCCGTCGGCGTCGGCGACGAATACGTTCTGCTGCATGGACTGGACGGGCGGGGCGACGATCCCGGTTGTCAGCAGGTAGGCCCACTTGGCGTAGCCGGTGTTGACATCATGGGCATAGACGGTGCCGTCGGCCCCGCCGAAGATCGCAAAATGCCCGATCAGGATCGGGCCGGTTTCCACGACGTGTTCCAGCTTGGAGACCGCCAGCAGTGTGCCGGAGTGCGCGGACACCGTGAAGAAGGTCGTGTCGTTATTGAAATAGACGTTCTGATCGATACGGACCGGCGGGTAGACGTTTTCGGTGGTTTCGCCAAGTATCCGCCGCCAGCGGACGCTGCCGTCACGGACGGAGACGGCGGAGCAGAGGTTGCCGGGGGCTTCGACGGTAAAGAGGGTGTCGTCGAGCAGGGTGGCGGAGGCCAGCCGGTGTTTTCGCGGGATGTCGAGGTGGGCGGACCACGTGACGGTGTAGCCGAGTCGTGCGGCGTCCGCCGGTTCGATCATCAAGCCGGACGAGGTGGACCGGCGTGACCAGTCACCACACCCTACGGCTGTGAGGAGGATGAGGATCAACAGCGATCGAACCAACGGGTGGAGCCTTTTCATGCGTCATTCTCCGGGGTCGTAAGGCCGGTGCCTGACAGCCATCCGCTCGGTTCGGCCTGCGGGTGGCAGGTCCATGAGTCGGGGGGATGCCGGGCGGGGTACGGCTGTTCTGTCCGAGCCCCAAGTATCGACGCGACAAGCGGCAAGGTCAAGCCGTCGGGTGTCACGAGGCGTCGCCGAGGGGGGGAGGGATTGCTACAATCGCAGCCCGTTAATCACCATACCACGGAGTCTAAAATGGCCAAGCAAGCCCTGATTGT
>CAZJCN010000076.1:0-10807 GCA_964544195.1 uncultured Phycisphaeraceae bacterium
CGCTCGCTGCAGAACGGGAAATAGGACGACTGTTCCGACACCGGTTCCCGGCAGGACGGGCATCGTGTCGGCTTGTCCTGGTTCTGGTTGGCTTGGCTGACCATCTGTTACACCTGCTCCTGTTCGGTTCGAAGATAACCTTTCAACATATCACGCAGTGCTGTCATCCGTTCCTGCCACCGGCCATGACCGGTCAGCGTGATGTCTCGTGTTTCATCACCATGCACGATACGGGCCTCCAGCCAGTCGTCGCCGAATACCGGCAGGATCCGGTCGGCCCATTCGACAGCCAGCACCGCGCCTTCCCGTAAATCCTGTCCCTGCCCCTCCCAGCCGATCGAACTCAGCTCATCCGGCCCGGACAAACGATAGGCATCGACGTGGGCAAGGACTAACTCCCCGTTCTGTGAGCCCTGCCCGTCATGCTTCATGTCGGCCGGTTCATACTCCTGCAGGAAAACAAATGTCGGGCTGGACACCTGGCGGGCAGGGATCCCCATTCCTTCGGCCAGTCCTCTGACAAATTGTGTTTTCCCCGCACCCAGATCACCGATCAGGCCTATCAAGTCACCCGCTTTAGCCACACGCGCAACCGCCGCTCCGATCGCTACGGTGTCCTCGACACGCTCTGAACGCAGAGCCAGATATCCAGGCGTATGTGTCTTCACCCTTAATGCTCCCATCCGAGTTGGGTGACATCGAATCGCACCCCATCCGGCCCGATCGCCGTCACCAACAGCTGGTGTTCCGCGGGAATGATACGCCCGATACAGGTGATTGGCACACCGGCAACCTCATCGGGTATGCCCCCCGGCGGAGCGGTGAAACACAGTTCATAGTCCTCGCCGTCACCCAGCGCGTGATGCCAGACCGGTCGACCCGTACGGCTCGCCGCTTGCCTGGCCCCGTCGCTGGCCGGGAGTTTCAGGCAATCCACCTCAGCGGACACGCCACTGGCCCGGCAGATCCGTCCAAGGTCCAAAGCCAGGCCGTCGCTCACGTCGATCATCGCCGTCGGACGTGTGCCCGGATGCCCGGCAAGCTGTCGTGCCTGTTCGATTCTCGGCTCAAAATCCAAGTGATGCACATACCCCGAACCCAGGCTCAGCGTTTCGCCGCTCCCCCCCAAAGTCCCGGTGACGTATACCGCATCTCCAACCCGAGCGCCCCGACGCAACACCGGCTCGATCCCCCCCGGCTCGGCAAACACCGTCACCGTCAGGACCAGACGCTGATCCCACGTCGAAATATCCCCCCCGATCAGGGGACAGGCGTAGCGTTCCGTAGTCATGCGAAGAGAATCGAAAAGCTGTCGTGCCTTCTCCTCACCAAAACCCTTGGGCAGACAGGCTGATACCACCGCACCGACCGGCTTCGCCGCCATCGCCGCAACATCCGAGAGATTCCGATTGATGGCTTTGCGTCCGATCTGCTCCAAAGACACCTGTTCCAGATCGAAGTGCACGCCGTCGGCTATCGGGTCCACCGTGACCAGTAACGTCTCTCCGGCGAAGCGTATCCCGCCCATGTCATCACCCGGCGGGATGGTGACCGACTCCGGCAATCGGGTATTGCCGCGATAAATGTGAGCCAACAGTTCCAGCTCTCGCATGACGGGATTGTACGCGATGAGCTGCATGGTCAGCGAGACTGACCGTGCCTTCAGGTCATCAGTTAAGGACTGCACAGCCCCCGGTTATGCGACCTTTTCCACCTTGACGGTTGCCGCCGGGGAGACCTGGGTTTCCCATCGGATCAGGCCCGGCAGAACCACGCCTTTCAGTGAGTCACAACCGGGCACCACCCGTACCGCAAACCCATGCTTTCCACTGGTCGTGGTCGGAACCGAGCCGGAATAGCGGTGACGCCCACCACCGAGGTCCTGCTCGTAGTGCATATCCATGTGCTGGCCATCGATAATGCGCGATTCGTTATCCAATCGGCCGAAATAAATCTGGACCTGGACGTCCTGCGGTGTGAGTTTGCCGAGATTAACTTCAGCACTGACACGCAGAGATTCACGCACACCAAGCGGATGGGCCGTATCCGCCTCCACCTGTTCCACACGGATCGATTCCCAGTTGGCACGGAGACGCGCCTCATCCCGGGCCCGCTGTATCGCACCGGCGATACCGTCGGCTGACAGCGCCTGTTTTTCCTCCAAGGCCGGCAGATACAGCTTCTCGGTGTACTCCTGAACCATCCGGTTGGTGTTGAACACCGGGGCCAGTCGTTCGATCGACGCCTTCATCATTTTGACCCAGCGCACCGGCAGGCCATGGCTGTTTCGATCATAAAACATCGGGATGATCGTATGCTCGAGCAGGTCGTACAGGGCCTGGCTTTCCAGGTCATCCGCCGTGGACGGATTGGCATATTCTTCACCCCGCCCGATCGCCCATCCCAGATCCGGGTCGTAGGCCTCGTCCCACCAGCCGTCGAGTATCGAGCAGTTAAGCACGCCGTTGATGGCGGCCTTCATCCCACTGGTTCCCGAGGCCTCCAAGCCTCGGCGGGGCGTGTTCAACCAGACATCGCAGCCCTGCACAAGGTTACGCGCCACGTGGATATCGTAATTCTCAATGAAGACGATACGGTGCCCGACTTCCGACTGGGCTGCAAACTGAACAATCTGTCGGATCAGGTCTTTGCCGCCGCCGTCAGCCGGGTGAGCCTTGCCCGCGATCAGGATCTGAACCGGACGGTCCGCGTTCCCGAGGATACGCTGGATCCGGTTCAGGTCCCGCAGCAACAGGGTCCCCCGCTTGTACGTGGCAAACCGTCGTGCAAAGCCGATGGTCAGCGCGTGCGGGTCCAGCGCTTCGCAACAGGCTTTGATCCGATCCGGCCCCACGCCCCGAGCGCGTAACTGCTCCGCCAGACGCTGTCGCAACCAGGTGATCAGGTGCAGACGTCGGCGTTGATGCACCGCCCAGATTTCTTCATCAGGCACATTCGAGACCGCCTGCCAGACCGCGTGGTCAGCCGGGTTGTTCTGCCACCGCGACCCGAGGTAACGATCCAGCAGGAAAATCAGGTCGCCCGACAGCCATGAACGCGCGTGGACGCCGTTGGTCACGTGCGTGATCGGCACTTCCTCCTCCGGCACGTTCGGCCAGATGTTGTTCCACATCTCCCGACTGACATGCCCGTGCAGCCGACTGACCCCGTTCGCCCACCGGCTCGTACGCAGGGCTAATACTGCCATCGAGAAAAACTCGTTCTTGTCGAACACGTTCTCTCGACCGAGCGCCAGCAATCCTTCCATGTCCAGCCGAAGCGCCCCGTGATACTCCTTGAAGTACCGCTGAACCATATCGGGTGGGAATCGGTCGATGCCGGCCGGGACCGGAGTGTGCGTGGTAAACACGTGACCTGCGGCCGCCATGTGACGCGCCTCGTCAAAATTGACGTCGTGCTCCAGGATGATCCGGCGGATCCGTTCGAGCGCCAAAAATGCCGAGTGCCCCTCGTTCATGTGACAGACGTCCGGCTGAATGCCCATAGCATCCAACGCACGCACTCCACCGATCCCCAACACAATCTCCTGACGGATGCGCATCTCCATGTCGCCGCCATACAGTTGACTCGTGATCTGGCGGTCCGGCTCGGTGTTCTCCGGAAGGTTCGTATCCAGCAGGTACAACGGGATACGACCGACGATCACACGCCACACGGCGATATGGACATCGCGCCCGGGCAGACGCACACTCACCTTCACCGGCTCACCCTGTTCGTTCTTGACCTGTTCCACCGGCAGGTTCGAAAAGTCCAGCTCCGGCGTGTACTCCTGCTGCCAACCGTCAGAGTTCAGATATTGCTGGAAATAGCCATTGCGATACAGCAGCCCCACAGCCACCAGCGGCAAGCCTAACTCACTGGCGCTTTTCAGGTGATCGCCTGCCAGGCATCCCAATCCGCCGGAGTAGATCTGAAACGACTCCGTCAAGCCGTACTCAGCACAAAAGTACGCAATCGTATAATCCTTCGACGGCTTGCCGATCGCCTCCAGCCATGGGGTCCGCCCTTCATGTCGTTCCAGATTCTCGATCGCAATCGACAGGGAGGTCAGAAATCCTTCGTCCTTCGACGCCTCATCCAAGCGTGACTGAGACACCATCCCCAACATCTTGACCGGGTTGTGATGACTCTCACGCCAAAGGTCCCGATCGAGCCGAACGAACAGATCAACTGCTTCCGGATGCCAGGTCCACCACAGGTTCCGCGCGATCCGTAACAACGGCTTGAGCGGTTCCGGTAAGGATGGCACCACGTCAAAACTACGAATACGCGCCTGGTTCGGATCCAGCATAGGACAGTCCTTATTATTTTTATCGGGCAGGCATCATACGCGATAACCATGCATCCCCCGGGCAACTTATATATCGGCATCGTGCCCGCGACAAACAGTATCCACGTTAATCTTTTTACACGTCCGTATTTGGAAATGCGAGCAGTGATGTAACCCTTTCCATAGCCCTGATATGGCACCGACTGGATATGACCCTCCATAGAATTGACACCTGACGGGTTTCATCCGACAGATGGTGAATCCGTCATTCAATGCCGTCGGACATGTAACACCTTTAACCCGACAAGCACAAGCCAAATACTGGCCGGCTCAGGAATGTTCGCGTTCCGGATCGGTGGTGTGCCGGCGTTCCAGTGGCTGAGGATACCGTTCAAGTCACCGATACCCACATACCCGTCGCCGTCAAAGTCCCCTGAAGACAGGTCCCCCGCCGTTACATTCTGGTTCCAGTTGCCCAGCACGATATTCAGATCGCCGATCCCGACAAACCCGTCGCCGTCCAGATCGCCCTCAACTGACAGAGCGAAACGAACATATTCAATCGCTTCCAGATCACCATTGCTGACCACCGCCGTCGGCACCTGCCCTGTCAAAGCCCCACCGTCAGGGGATGCAAACGTTGCAACGGCCAGATAAATCTCATCCGGCATGAACCCGTACATCTGCATCAGATCAATCACCCCTTCCAATACGCCCCCGTTGGCACCGGTCGCCGCTATCGCCGTGCCGGTCACATCAAACCAGCCCTCGAAGTCGTTGTCGTTCTCATCCGCCAGGAATGCGTCCCACGCCGCGATCTGCCCAGCCTTGGCCCAATTGGCGTTCGTCAGTGCGCCAGGCGTCAGCGCCAGATAAATGAACACATCATCGCCTTCCCCGGCATCTTCGGTGGCTACATACAAGCTGCTCCCGTCCACCGCCGCGTAGAGGTGTCGGCCCTGTGAGACAGCAATTTCATCCGCCGCCCCATCGAGCTGGCCATCCATCACGAACGGCGGCGGCTGGGCGCCCTGAAGTGAAAAGTGCCAGTCCTGCCCGTTGTTGTTATCCCAAGTTCCCAGGCCGTCATTAAACACCATGTCGATCTGTGACGCCGTTGCCAGAGTCGGCACCGAAACATCCCAGACGCCTTCCGCTGCGTTCCAGTTCATCGCCACGTCCGCCAACACAGTCGACCAGTTATCAAATCCATAATGCAGAAACACCTGTGCCGACCCGCTTAACGGACCGCCGGTCGGATCGTAGGAGATCGTGACCATCTCTCCCGCCATGGCGGGGTCCGGGCCGAGGGTGACCGCGTCACCCGGGTTGATCGTGGTGGACCCGATATAGACATGCTGAATGTCTGTCCGGGCGATGTTGCCCAGGCTGTCGGTCGCTTCCACGTAGTAATCGACCAGCACGTCCTCCAGACCGGTGATCATGCCGGAGTACCGTAAGGCCCGGTAGCTCGGTGTCAGAATGTTGCCCGGCGGCGGCACATCACTGCTGATCATCGGCAAGCTGACCCAGCTCCCGACCTCCGGACCGCCGGCATAAGTCTCGTTCTGGATCGAATCCAGTGGATTGAAACCGTCCGCATCCACACGGTATTTCAACACCACGTCTGTCAGCCCGCTGACGTCGTAGGCATACGTCCAGACCTCGAAATCACTCGGCTCCGCCCCCGGCCCCCACTCCTGACCGCCGGGGTTGTAGGATTCACGCTGCGGAACAAACACACTCGGCGGCGTTGTTTCCTGTCCTGCAAACGTGTTGATCACCTGATCCGCCTGCGCCACCGCCAAATTCGCGCCGAGGGTCACGTTCGAGTCCCACACCTCGGTGCCGTCCCAGTACCAGTAGTCGCTGGACTCGGCCGCCATCAGGTAATGCCAGGCGCGTTCGGTCGGTGTGCCCGTGGCGTTGAGGATGTTGTCCAGGTTCACCGCCGGGGCAATGTCGTCCGCGGTAAAGACACGGTTCTTGGCTGCGGTCAGCACCGCCCACGAGTTGCGGTCCGGACTCCAACCGGTGTTCGGGTCCGGGTCGCCGAGCCATTTCTTGAACTCCGGATCGCCGTTGTCCGCCCCCGCCCACGATCCGCTTTCGATATGAACCACGTCGTCGGGTGATACCGGGAACCGATCGAGGTAATCCTGAACGGTTGTGACGTCGTAGTTCGAGTTCCCTTGTGCCCAATTGACCATGTTCTGGAAATTCGAGTGGTAATACGAGTCGCTACCCCCGCCGAAGTTGTCGCCGTCGTGGTGCAACAGGACGAACATCGGGTGGTTCGGATCGGTGTTGAACTGGCGATACTGCTCCATGACCTGTTCGTACTGCAACGCGCCGAACCCGCCACGACCGTCTTCGTTGCCTTCGTAACGAGCGGCGGGAACCGCGACGATCCTGCTGATCTGCCCGGTGTCCGGATCGACGTGCTGAACATGATGAGGTCGATAGGCGAACGGTGCCGCCACCTTGCTGGGTGCCCAGAGATTATTCAGTTGCACCCACTGATTATCCGGGATGGCCGGGTTGATCTGGTCAGCCTTGTTCGGTGCGTACAGGTTGGACGCGTTCGTGTGCGGATAGTTCTCAACCGCCCGCTCAAGATGGATCGAATCCACGATCGACCACTCGATCCCCTCGGCCACGAGCGCTGGAATAATACGCGTACTGAACGCCGTCTCCGGTGGAAATATCCCTTTACTGAACGGCACACTCGGCCCCCATGTCAATTCATGGATCCGCTTCTGCAGCTTGATCTGCATCCGGATATCGCGCGTATCCAGCAACGGCATCAGCGGGTGATTGAACCCGAAGTTCACTAGGTCAAGCCGGGGATTGCCCAGTGAAGTGTCCCAGTTGGCCGCCTGAACGTACGCGCTTTCCCAGTTGGTCCACTGCCCGCCGTTGACGCCCGCCGACTCCAGCGTATTCAGGTTCTGTATCAACGACCCGGAGAATGACACCTGCGCCCCCAGGTGTGACAACGCCAACCCGGACTGGATCGCGTCTCTGGGCCAGGTGGTGTATGGACCGAGCCGTTGGTTATGGACATCGGTGATACTGAACGAATACACCCCCGACGCGTCCGTCTGCAACACATTTTCCCCCGGCCGATACTGCGGCTGGTGCATGTGCCAGAGGAAGCCGACCTGCATCGTCTCCTGTGCGTGGGTCGTCGAGAATGACAGACAGACCGTCGTGACCGCTGTCAGGACATGCAGAATCCGCGAGCGCCACCGGTACGGATGAGGGGTGATCCACGACATGAAATACTCCAATTCTCCTTAGGTTAATCGGTTAAACCGACTGCATCCTACCATGTCGATCCAAGAATACAAGGCTCTCAAGCCCTTCGGAGGGTTTTCCCACAACCCGCCGACCACCCGACCAGCCCGCCTACAATGCGGGCATGAGTACCGCGATCGATCCTCCACGGACAAAACCCTCGACCTTAGCCGAACTCAAACGAAGCGGGTGGCGCAGCCGGAGCGTCAAGCAGGAACTGCGGGAAAACCTCATCGCCGCATTGGCGCGGGGTGATGAGTTATTCCCCGGCATCATCGGCTACGAAGACACCGTCATCCCGGAATTGATCAACGCCATTCTCGCCGGCCACGACATCCTGTTCCTTGGTGAAAAAGGCCAGGCCAAGAGCCGGCTGATGCGGATGCTGGTCAACTTCCTCGATGAGGCGTTGCCTTACCTCGACATCCCCGCGGACTTCCACGGCGGATGCCCCGTTCACGAAGACCCCTACCACCCGATCACGACCGCCGGCCGAGCGTTCCTGGAAACCCGGTCCGAGGAGGAGACCCCCATCGCCTGGTGGCCGCGAGAGAAACGCTATGCCGAACGCCTGGCACCCGGCACCAAGTTTGCGGATGTCATCGGCGAGATCGATCCCGCCAAACTCGCCGCCGGTGCCAGTATGTCCGCTGAGCAGGCCCTTCATTTCGGGCTGATCCCACGGATGCACCGCGGCATCTTCGCCATGAACGAGCTGCCCGACCTCGACGACCTTGTTCAGACCGGCCTGTTCAACATCCTCGAAGAACGCGACGTGCAGATCCGGGGCTACCCGATCAGCTTCGACATCGACGTGTTCGTCATGTTCAGCGCCAACCCGCAGACGTACAACCGCTCCGGCAAGGTCATCCCGCAGCTCAAGGACAGGATCGGCACTACGATCCAGACCCACTACCCCCGTACCCGGGAGCTTGGCGTACAGATCATGGAACAGGAGGCCGGCGTCGACCTCGGCGGCGACTACCCCGTGATCGTGCCCCGTTTCATGGCTGAAATCTGCGAACAGATGGCACAGGTCGCTCGTCGCAGCAAGTATGTCGATCATGCCTCGGGGGTATCGGCCCGGTTCAGCATCGCCAACTACCGAACCATGATCGCCAGTGCGCGTCAGCGTGCGATCCGGTTGGGGGAAAAGCCGGCCGTCCCAAGAATCAGTGATCTGGCCCATTTCCACGCCTCGGCCGTCGGCAAGCTTGAGCTGGACATGATGGGCACTCACCAGATGACGGAGAAACAGGTCCTCGACGCCATCGCGGCGCAGGCCATCCATGACGTGTTCGAGGAATACGTGGACGAGCACGGTCTGGATGAGATCGCGGATATCTTCGGCCAAGGTGTACGGATCGAAGTCGGCGACATGCTCCCCAGCGGGCACTACGCCGATGTGTTGAAGCGGGTGCCCCCCGCATGGGAGAAAGCGTTTGAAGTCAATCCCGCCAAGGACGAAGCGGTTCGCGCTTCATGTGTGGAGTTCGTGCTGGCAGGCCTGTACGCCTCCGACCGCATCAGCCGACACGAACGCCACGGCCGTATCGAATACGAAACCTGATCCTTCAGCCACGCATGTGGGTCGGGCTGAACCCGACCGCACGGACTAACCGATGCCTGATACACCCCGTCCATCGCGACACCCGCTTGGAGGCCTGATCCACACGTATCAGAAATACGACCCCAAGCGTTTCCCCAGCCCGCTTCATCCGGAACCTGATGTCGCCTCCGCCGCATTCGAGCACATGATGCGATTCGGTTCGCTGCACAGGCTGACTCCGGAGGAACTCGCCGATGCCATCGAACTGGACCCGTCGCAGATCGCCGGCCTCGGCCCGAGTCTGGAATCCCTGATCCGACTCCTCGAAGAACGTAAACGAAAAATACTGGAAACCTACGAAACCTCGCAGGTGATGGACGAAGCAGCCAAGCGGTACCACGATGCCGCCGCTCATGCCCGAGTCCCCAAACGGTTCCGTGAGGTTTACATCCGCCTGATCCGTGATCAACAGATACGCGACCTGGAACGGCTATGGTACGGCGTGGAACGGTCCGATCCGATGTTCGCAGCCGATCTGCTCCAGGTCATCGAACGCCTCGGTGAGAAGTACCTGGTCGAGGAGCTGGACGCGAACTACACCTTTACCGGTCGAGTCCCTATGGACGTGCCGCGTGCGCTGGATGTCAAGGAGGAACTGGAAGCCATCGACCGCCTGCTCGAACAACTCCGCGAAGCATTGAAAAACGCAAAGGTCGCCTTGATCGACACGGAGGAACTGGCACGCTTCGTCAAGGAGGCCGACCTCGAACAACTCCGCGCCCTGCAACAGCAGGTTGAAAACCTTCTGCGCGAGATGGCGGAGCGTCAGGGGCTGGACCTCGATGACGACGGCAACTACCGCCTGACGCCCAAAGCCTACCGCACGTTCCAGAACAAGATCCTTCAGGAGGTGTTCAGCGACCTGCAAGCCTCCCGGTCCGGCCGGCACGACGGTCACGTCACCGGCGACGGGGCCGTCGAACTACCTTGTACCAAACCTTACGAGTTCGGCGATTCACCCACCCACATGGATGTCCCACAATCGCTGATCAACGCCATGCTGCGCGAAGCCGGCAAACGTCAGATGTCCACCACGGACTCGTCCGGTCGGGTTCAACTCCGACCCGAAGATATTGAAGTCCACCTCACGCGCAATCACCCCAAGTGCGCCACGTGCATCGTCATGGACATGTCCGGGTCCATGCGGTATGACGGGCTTTATATCGACGCCAAGCGGATGGCGCTGGCGATGGACGGCCTGATCCGCCGTGAATACCCCGGCGATTTCCTTCAGGTCATCGAGATGGCCACCTTCGCCGCCCCACGTCACGTCTCGGAAATCCCTCAACTTCTACCCAAGCCGGTCACGATCTACGACCCCGTCGTCCGTATGCGGGTGGACATGAGTCGGCCGGATGTGACCGAATCGTTGCTGCCGCCGCACTTCACGAACATCCAGCACGGGCTGAGGCTGTCCCGGCAGTTCCTCGCCGCTCAAGACACACCCAACCGACAGATCATCCTCATCACGGACGGGCTGCCCACCGCCCACTTCGACGGACCCACGCTCTACCTGCTCTATCCCCCTGACCCACTCACCGAGCAGGCCACCATGCGCGAAGCACTGGCCTGTGCCCGGGAAGGGATTACGCTCAACGTCTTCCTCG
>CAZJCN010000077.1:0-10778 GCA_964544195.1 uncultured Phycisphaeraceae bacterium
CGGTCCCGCGGAAGCCGTCCCTGCCGCCTCAGACCGGAAAAGCGTGAGTTTGATCGACCCACACCAAAGGAAACACATGATGACCTGAAACACATCGCCACCAGACGATGCACCCCGATACCTTGGGCGGCCGGACTGAATAACTGGTGATGGCCCTTGATACGTGACGCTCGCGTCCTGAGCCGAGCCGTCAAACGACAAAGGCCGACCCGCAGGCCGGCCTTTTGAAGAAAAGTCGGGGCGACTGGATTTGAACCAGCGACCTTTCGCCCCCCAGACGAACGCTCTACCAAGCTGAGCTACGCCCCGTCAGCGTGGAAAAAGTCAGTTTAGCGATCGCTCATCGGCAAGGCAACCAAGGCCGGCGCTCCATCAGGACGGAGCTTTTCGACATGATTCAGGGCTTCACCGCCCGGTAGCAGACCGCCACACCGAAGGTTAAGGGGGTAACCAGCGGATCGGCGAACCCGGTTGAACGGAGCGATTCGACCATTGCGTGTCGGTCCATGAAGGTGCTGACGCTTTTAGGCAGGTACTTGTAGGCCCCGCTCCGGTCGCGGGCAATCAGGCTGGCGGTGACCGGCATGATCTTCTCACGGTAGACCCGGTCGAAGAAGCGGATGAGGGGATTGGTCGGCGTGCTGAACTCAAGCACGATCAACCGACCACCGGGACGCAGGACCCGGTAGAACTCGCGCATCGCCTTATCCGGTTCGGCGACGTTGCGGATGCCGAACGCGATGCTGACAACATCCACGCTCGCATCGGCCAACGGCAACCGCATCGCGTCGGCGGCGTGATAAGTCAGTCTGGCGCCCTGAGGTTTTTTTCGCTCGGCGATGTCGAGCATGGCCACGGTGAAATCCATCCCGATCACCTGGGTCGGCCGGGTCGGCGCTTCGGCGAACGCCATCGCCAGGTCCCCCGTCCCGCAGGCGACGTCGAGGACGACATCCGTCGGTTTCAGGTCCGCCAGCCTGACCGCGGCCCGACGCCAGGCCTGATCCCGCCAGAACGAGTGCAGGCGGTTGTTCAGGTCATAGGCGTGAGCGATCGACGCGAACATCCGCTCGACCCGTCGGGCCTTGTCCGCGGCAGTGTGCGGGTTGGCGTCCAGGTCCTGTTCGGACCAGACGGGTTTATCCGGCTGGGTGGTGGTATGACTGGCCATACCCGACCGATTCTAGCGGAATCGCGGGGCGTCGGTTTTTTAGTTTGCCTGCGAACCGTCGTGCTGCGGAGGCGGCAGGGTTTTGAGGATGTCCAAGACGTTTCGACGGTAGCGGTCGCGATAGATGCGGTACTTCTGAGGGTCTTTGTAGTCGGGGTATTTTTCTTTGATCAGACGAGTCAGGTTCTTGATGCGGGTGTCGGGGTACGGGTGCGTAGAGAGGAACTCCATGCCGCGCCCTCCCCCGCCGCCGGCCCTTTTAAGAACCTTCATCACCTGCACCTGCGCGATGGGGTTGTATCCAAGGCGGGTCATGTATCGGACACCGAGTTCATCGGACTGGGTTTCCTGGTTTCGGCCGTAGCTGAGCATGTAGAGCCCCCCGCCGACGCTGGTCCCGACGCCGAGGACTTTCAGCCAGTCTTCATCGGACTGTTCGCCTGCGATCCCGATACCGACACCGATGCCGGTGATGATCATGGCTCGGGTCATCTGCTGCCCGATGTGTTGAGCGGTGACGTGGCCGATCTCGTGCCCCAGGACGCCGGCAAGTTGGGCCTCGCTGTTCAGTTCCTTGAGCAGGCCGCGTGTAACGAAGACCTTGCCCCCCGGAAGAGCAAAAGCGTTGATGACCGAGGAATCGACGGCATGAAACTCCCATTCGAGGTCCGGACGCTCACTGACCGCAGCCAACCGATGCCCAAGGTCGCTGACGTACTGTTGAATCCGGCCGGAGGGGATATCCCCGCCGTACTGCTTGACGAACTGGGGCGCCGCTTCGTTGCCCAAGGCCCGCTCCCGTTCGGGGCTGAGCCAGTTCAACTGCTTCTCGCCTGTTGCCGGGTTGGTCGAGCAGGCAGCCAGCAGGCAAGTCAAAGCCAACCACACGACCGCTCGGCCCGGTAAGTCTCTGAATCGGAAGGTCATCGGCATGACGGTAAGTCCCTTTTTATCCATCATTATCATCAAGGCGATCCGAGATACCAACGGATCGTGCCTCTTTAAGGATAGACGAACCAGCGGGCTGATGGTTCACCCGCCCGCCAATGGCCCATACATTTTTGCATATGACGCTTGACAGGACAGGGTTTATATCGTTGTTTTCGAGTTGGCACGCTTATCGAGCAGCAAGAGTAAGGACACATTCAGGCTTCTGGTCGGGAGTCAGAATCAGACCCGTGGGTGTGGCATCAGGCATTGACGGCAGAGACGGGTACCGTCCGATCACGTGTCCTGATTTACATGCTGTAAGAAATCGGGGGTGCCATCCGATGTATCCCTTGTCGCCGGACGCATCGGAAACCACCCGGCGGCCCCAATCGTGCAGACAGCCACACGGACGGGCTGGCGTAAGAATCGAAGGCGGAAGTGACTGACATCTGGAGTGATTTTTATGGCGAGCCGACGTAACGTCCTTCAAGAACGTTTCTTTACCAGCCTGATCAGCGGCGACCGAGTAACAGCCCGACAAATCGTAGACCAGGCCCTGGAGGCGGATACACCGGCCCAGACGATCCTCAGCCACCTGTTCTGGCCGGCTCTTGAGCAGTTCCAGAAACTGCATCGCCACGATCAATTGACCCCACTGGCCTATAACTACGCGACCCGGCTGCTGCGTCAGTTGGTGGACCAGATGCAGTTGCGTCTCGAACAGGCACCCCGCCGTGGGATCACCGTGCTGATCGTCAGTGGCGCAGAACAATCGGAAGAACTGGCGGCCCAGATGGCGGCCGACCTGTTGGAAGCCGACGGCTACCAGGTCTTCTACGCCGGCGGCGGGATCGCCAATGACGAGATCGTCGAGCAATTGACCGAACTGAAAGCCGATAAACTCGTGATCTTCGGTGCGGTGGCTTCGACCGTGCCGGAAACCCGCCTGCTGATCGACCGCATGAACGAGATCGGTGCCAACCGTCACGTGCAGATCATCGTGGGCGGCGGCGTGTTCAACCGGGCGGAAGGACTGGCGGAGGAGATCGGCGCCGACCTGTGGGCAAGCGATCCGGTCGAACTCGTTGAACAGATGCGCAATAACCCGAACCGCCGAATGACCGAAGACCAGCGTACCGTCGGTCGCAAGCGCCGATCAATCAAGCGCGAAGCCGCCTGATCCACAGGCGCGGTCACTTTTCTCAATCAACAGCCGTGCCTCAATACGGGCACGGCTTTTTTTTACATACGCCGCGACAGCTATCGGACCTGCCTCGCCCCAATACCCAGCCGAGGGAATCGTTGCAGAACTTCAAGCTGGATAACCGATAACACTGCACATAGACAAACCTGGGCTGAGTGAACCACCGCCATGACCACACCCGAACGACGACGAGACCCCCGCATCACCGCGTGCCATCCCGTCAAGGTCTGCTGCGAACAGTCAGCCGGGAAATACATCCCGGGGACGACCCACGATCTGTCCGACGGCGGCGCGATGCTCAAACTTCAGTACCCCCGTTTCCTCGCCACGGGTCAGAAGGTCCGGGTCGGCATCGCCAAGAACCCGACGCGCGGCCTGCTCACGGAAGATGACTTCATCGAAGCGACAATCGTCCGCAGCCTCGGCCACGGCGATACGCAACACATCGCGGTCCGTTACGAACGCCCCCAGCGTCTCGCCGAGGCGGTTTGAACCCTGATCCGTTCTTTATTCTCGGGTGTAAACGGGCCGACCATACGCCCGTTTCGGGGTAATTGCGCTACAACACGTCAAGCTGGTAAAATGACCTGATGCCCTCGCACAGCCTGTTCGTCAAAACCGTCGAGCATTACCTTGCACCGATCAAGGCGTTCCTTGACGATCCGGGCGTGACCGAGGTCATGATCAACCGCAGCGACGACATCTACATCGAAAAAGACGGCAAGGTGATCCGCACCGACGCCCGGTTTCCCGACCAGGAAGCCTACGAAGCCGCGATCAACAATATTCTTCAGTTCACGGGCCGATCACTCAGCGATCATCAGCCCTTGGTGGATTCGAGACTACCTGACGGCTCACGGGTCCACGTCGCCAAGGCGCCCTGCGCCCGTCACGGCACGGCTATGGCGATCCGCAAGTTCAGCCAGATGGTGCTGGATATCGACTGGTTGATTGAGCTGGGTACTCTCACTTTGCAAGCCAAGGATTTCCTGCGACTGGCGGTCAACGCCGAGCAGAACCTGATCGTCGCAGGCGGGACCAGCTCTGGTAAGACCAGCCTGCTGAATGCATTGAGCAGTTTCATTCCCGACGATCAACGGATTGTAGTCATCGAAGACTCGGCCGAGTTGCAGTTGCAGAAGTCTCACTTGATCTCACTGGAAGCTCAACAACCGGACCGCTTCGGTCGAGGCGAGGTGACGATACGGGAGCTGTTCCGTTCGAGCCTTCGTCTGCGTCCCGACCGGATCATCATCGGCGAGGTGCGCGGCGGCGAGGCCTTGGACATGATCCAGGCGATGACCTCCGGGCACGGGGGGTCGATGGGCACCCTCCACGCCAACAGCCCTGCTGACACGCTCAACCGGCTCGAAACCATGGCCTTGATGAGCAAGGTTGATCTGCCCCTGTTCGCACTGAGAAGCCAGATCGCTTCCGCGGTGGATCTGATCGTCCACATGAGTCGGCACATGGGCGGTCGGCGGTTGGTCACGCAGATCAGCGAGGTGGATCGTGTGGATGACGAAGGCCGGTACCACCTCCGTGATTTATTCACGCTGAAACCGGTTGAAAAAGCGTCAGAAGATAGTCCCGGGGTGCAATTAACCTGGACCGGTGAACGTTCGGCCTTGGGTGATCGGCTCTCCGGGGTGCCTCAGGAGCTGATCACGCCCACGATCCGTCCGATCCTCGGGCTGGATTAATCGGGTCGGCGTCCATAGGATGAATCGGATGCAGCAAGGGACTTCGGACAGCAAATTATCGGGTGTCGGCCGGCTGGGTCGGTTGCTCGAAGACCAGCGGGGCGCCAACGCCATTGAGTGGACCCTCCTGCTAGGCGCGATCGCGATCCCGAGCTACTACATCATCCTGGTTGCCCTAGATACGCTGGTCGCGCATTACCAGCTCGTGACGACACTCAACGCCCTGCCGTTCCCATAATCCACCAACCTGCTGCCCGGATCGGGAACCGGCCGATACGCCTGAGGAGAACCGCCATGCATAAACATACAACAACACATTGGACTCGATTCAAGCAAGCCGCTTGCAGGCTGTATCACTGCGAAAAGGGTGCGGAAGGACTTGAGAAACTGCTGATCATCGGCGCGATCGTCATCCCGCTGCTCGGGCTGCTGGTGTTTTTCCGGTCGGCGATCGGCGAATGGGTCGGCGACATGTGGGAAGATGTCCAAAGCGACAGCAGCAACACCTACGATACGAGCGGATCGTAACCCGATGGCTGCTGTGGGTGCCTGTGCTTCTGATCCGAAGTTTGACCTGACGTGGTGAGACCCGATTGACCACGCCGACGTTCATCGCCTTTATCCTGCTCACTGTGGTCCTCGTGACCGCGGCGGTTACGGATTACCGATACGGCAAGATCTACAACTGGTTGACCCTGCCCGCTGTCGTGGTCGGGTTGGTGTTCTGGTTGATTGTCGGCCTGGCCGTGCCGAATAACCCGGGGGTTCTTGACAGCCTATTTGCACTGGCCTGTGGTTTCGTCCCGACCGCCTTCCTTGCGTTGCGCGGCTGGCTGGGCGGCGGGGATGCCAAACTCATGGGAGCTGTCGGGGCAATCAGCGCCAGTTGGCAGTGCGTCCTGGGGACGGCGTTCTACGGCCTGCTGATCGCGATGGTCATGGCGATCATGCTGATGGTCCATCGGGGGATCGTCCGGCAGACATTCCACCGCATCCTCGGGGCTATCCTGTCCACCGCGGCGCGGGTCAAGCCCGACCTGGAAAACGACCAACACACCGTCCCGTTCGGCACAGCGGCAGCCTTGGGCGGATTGATCGCCGGGGTCGAACACCTGCTCGGGGCTCACCTGCCCTGGACTTAATCCCGGCTCACGGCTGCCCGGCCCGCATGGATCGGCTAGAATGATGTGATTCATCCCCCACCACCATGCCCGACTCGCATTCAGACACCCATCCTGTTTTCGCCGACCAGCCCGCTCAGCCCCTGAAGCCGGGTGACAAGGTTGACCCCTATACGATCAAACGCCAGATCGGCTCGGGTGGCAGCTCCATCGTTTTCAAAGCGACGGACGAATTACTCGGTAAGCACGTGGCGATCAAACAGTTCCTGTTCCACGATCAGGAAGACGCACAGGCGCTGCGTGACAAGATCATGACCGAGGCACGCCTGCATCAGAAGGCCGCCCAGGCCGACCCGGACCGGCTCGTGCAGGTCATCGATGTCGTGGACAGCCCTTATGGCCTGCTGTTGATCAGCGAATACATCGACGGGCCGTCCCTCGAACAGATCCTTGCACAGAACACCGCCCCGATGGAGCTGAAACAGGCATTGGGGATCATCGCCGCGGTCGCGCAGGCGCTTGAGGCGATCCACGGCAAAGGGATCGTTCACCTGGACCTGAAACCCGCCAACATTCTCATGCCACGCTCCGGGGGGTTGAAGCTCAGCGACTTCGGTCTGGCCAGTGACGCCATCGACCACCGCCAACCGACCGCAGGCACGTTCCGATACATGGCTCCGGAACTTCTCAAGAACGAAAAGGTCGACGGGCGGGCTGACCTGTATGCGCTGGGGATGATCGCCTACGAGATGCTCGCCGGCCGGGCGAACTTCGACCAGGTATTCAAGGCGATTCTGAAAGACCAACGCAATCAACCCATGCGGTGGATCAAGTGGCATACCAACCCGCGTGCCAAAGCGACCCCCTTGACCGAGCTGGTTCCGTCCATCCCGCAGCCGGTGTCCGCCATGGTGGCCCGGCTGATGGAGAAAGACCCGGCTAAGCGCTACGACTCGGCACGGGAAGTGCTCGACACGATCCGGGATCACTTTGCGAGTAAAGCGTCCACAGAGCAGCCAACGTCTGCGACCCCCTCGCCGGCATCCTCCCCCACAACGCCCACCAGCGGGCCGGGTGACACGGCCCTGTTGCCTTCGCAAGGCAGGAAGTGGATGTATCTTTGGATCGCCCTGATCACTGCGGTGGTCGCGGCTGGGGGTTTCGGGATTTACTCTTACATGCAACACCGGCAGGCCAAGCAACAGGCGGTGGAGCAGACCCGACAGATACTGGACGACGCCAATCAGGCTTACAAGGAAGGTCGGTTTGAAGAGGCGTTGAGTAAGTTCACACAGGTTACACAGGATCCGACCGGTCGCAGCGTCTTCGGTCGACATGCCGAAGCCGGGGCTCTGTTAGCGCAGGGGCAGATCGCGAAGGCCGAAGGCCGATACGACGACGCCTTAGACGCCTTTCAGAAGGCGGCGGACAAGGGTGAGCCCTACCGTGATCAAGCACGACTCCTGACAGAAGACACCCGGCAGGCCAAGGCGTTCAGTGAAACAGTTGCCCGGATCAACGCTTACATCGACGATCAACAATTCGGCGAAGCGCGTAAGGAACTGGACGCCTGGCGTGATCTGGCCGCCACGGACGACGAGCGTCAGACTCTGCGCGGTCTGGGCGCACGACTGGAAGATCAGCTGGCGAGATACCGGGTTCGTCAATTAATCGACGAAGCGAAGCGTCTGACGCGTGCCGGGCAACGGGATGAGGCGATCGAACTGCTGAAGACCGGGCCGCAGCGTGCGGAGGTGGCCGAACTGCTGGAACAACTGGAAGCGGACCGAGCCGCGGAACAGGCGGTGGCGTTGGCTGAGGCGGCGCTTCGCAACCATGACCCCGAAGAAGCGATCCGACAATATGAGCTGGCCGTCCAGGCCAAACCGGATGACCCGGCGCTGCGGGATCGGCTGCTCGACGTCCGTAGCGACTGGCTAGTTGACGAAGGCCTGCGGATGCTCGCGGAGGGCAATACCGTCGGCGCGGATCAGTTGTTGACCGAGGCGTTGGGGTATCGGCCGAACAATACGCGTGCCCGTGAGGCGTTGGCGAGGATCGCTTCATCTAGCCGACGGCAGGCGTTCATTGACGCCGGGGATCAGGCCGCGGCTCGCCGAGATTACGCAACCGCGGAGGCGCAGTACCGTAATGCCTTGGAACTCGGTGCTGATGAGGCACTGCAAAAGAAGCTGACGTTGGTTCGCGTGCAACGGCTGCTCCGAGAGGCTCGTACCGCGATGGAAGAAAGCCGGATCGATCAGGCCAATGAGCTGGTCAATCAGGCTCGTCGACTTCTGCCCGACAGCCCGGACGTCGCGGCGGTGGTGCAGGAGGTTGTGATCCGTGGCGAGTATCTGCGCCATTTGAAGGCCGGCGACCAGGCCCGTGCTCGAAGCGCGTTCGGCGAAGCCAAACGCCACTACCTCCGTGCCAAAGAGGCGATGGATACTCCGCAGATCCGTGCACGACTGGACGAAACCGAGTTTGATCATCTCATCGCGCAGGCCCGGGACTTCCTCGCGGCCGGCGAATACGCCAGCGCCAAGGCGCAGCTGCAGATCGCGGCCGGCATCCGGATGACCGACGAAGTCCGACAGCTGCTTGAACAGGTGATGGAGGCGGAAAAAACCGGGTCGGCCCCGGACAATCCCTGACGGATTATCCGTGTACCGGGTGACACCCCGAGAGTTCCCACGATCGCGCGGTTCAGGTAGGCTATAGAGTCGGTAAATCCCTGACACTTAGAGAGTTCATACCATGGCTCAGACGATCTCTCCTCAGCCCCCGCCCGGAAGCAATCGACTGGTGGTGATCGCCGCCGTCGTGGCTGTGCTGGCAGTCATTGTTGTCAACCTCTACGTGGCGATGATCAAGCGGCAGGTCCAGGAAAGCCAGTTCATCGCATATCGGCTGGTGACCAACCTTAAACCCGGTGACAAGCTGGACGCCAAGGACGTCAAGGCCGTGCCCATCCCCAAACGCTTCCGCGAGTCTTTCGAGGGCATGGTTCTTGAAGAGTCCGGCAAAGGGGACGCTGCCCTGACCGCACAGCTCGGTCAACGAGTTCGCCGTGCAGCTCAACGCAACCAGTTCCTTACCTACGATCTGTTCACCGATCCCGGCGATGTGGAGCTGGACACCCGGATCAATCCGAACATGCGGCTGGTCGCTCTGCCGGTCAACCCGCGGACCCTGCCCGGCAACCTGCAACCCGGGATGAGCGTGGACATCGTCGCGCAGTTTCCCGGCGGTAATCTTAACATCCTCCCCGTCATGGAGAACGTCAAGGTGTTCAGTGTCGGCGCACGCAGCATTGCGGATGACGAAACCACAACCGGGCGTACGTCCCGCAACTTCACCACCATCAGCATTCAGGTCACCCCGGACGAAGCGACAAGCCTTGAAAAAATCAAGAAAGTCGTGATCGGCGATTTCGAGCTGCACCTGCGCAACCCGGGGGATAACAGCACACCGAACATCCCCGAAGGTGGGATCAATCCGGCTGTCCTGCGGATCATCAATCGGTAAAACAACACACCTTCGCGAACCTGACATAACGCATGGAATTCTGGCTCTACGATCACAGCACCAACACCCGCACGACGGTCACCGCCAAGGGGGAATCGATCACCATCGGTCGGGACGAGACCTGCTCGATCGTGCTGAAAAGCCCGTTCGTGGCGAGACGACATGCGCGGATCGTGCTTAAGGGTAATCAGATGTTCGCCGAGGCGCTCAGCCGGGCGGGCACGCGTGTCGCCAACCGGGAAGTTCCCATCGGCAAGCAGGCTCGACTGGACTTCGGCGACGAGATCCAGATCGGGCAGTTTTCGTTAGCTCCGATCGGTGCGGACCGGGGTACGGCTGACAGCGGGGAAGATGCTGAACTACAAGCCCGATTGATGAAGCTGGAGCAGGAAGTTCACGCCGAGCTGCTGGACCGCCTGAACCTGCGTGTGACCGGGCATGTGAACAAGTCGGATCAGGCGTTCGTCTCGCAGATGCTGACCCATCTCGATCAGGTGTTGACCCGACGGATCGAAGGCCTGGATGATTCGCTGCTTGATTACGCGGTGCGATTGCATCTTGGCCGGCTTGTGAACGCAGAGGTGGTCCGGCAGTGCCAGGGTCGGGTACAGACGGACTATAAAGAAGCCGACGACCGGCTGGCCGACCCGAAACGGCAGCAACAGATCACCGAGCTGGTCGCGTCGATGGTGGACATGATGCCGCTGCTGTTCGATCCGACTAGTGTTGCGGACGACCTGGCTGTGGCAGAGGAGGCATTTGAGAACCTGTACCAACAGCAGGCCGACTCGATCCCGAAAGACCTTCGGCAATACATCGTTCGACGCAGCATCGCCAAGGATATCCAGGACATCCTTCTTGGCTTGGGGCCGTTGCAGGACCTGCTGGAGATGCCCAGCGTCAGCGAGATCATGGTCGTGGGCAAAGAACGGATCTACATCGAAAAGAACGGCGTGATCCAGACGACCTCGCGTTCGTTTTTCTCGGATGATGTGCTGATGTCAATCATCGAGCGTGTTCTGACCCCGGTGGGCCGACGGGTGGACACCTCCACCCCGTTGGTCGATGCTCGGCTGCCGGACGGGAGCCGGGTCAACGTGGTCATCAGCCCGCTGTCG
>CAZJCN010000078.1:0-5506 GCA_964544195.1 uncultured Phycisphaeraceae bacterium
CCGACCGCGGGGATGGCGTCCGGCTCGCCCGTGGACCAGTTGGCGATATCGCCGTTGGACGCGACCTGCATCGTGCCTAACACGCACACATCAATGTGTCCGCCACGGATCATGCTGAAGCTGTCGGCGTGATGGAAGTACGCAGCCCCCGGGATGGCGGTGACGTATTTCTTGCCGGCGTTGATCAGGTCCAAGTCCCGTTCGGCTTCGGTCGGGGGCGGGCCCATCCCCAGCAGCCCGTTTTCGGTGTGGTAGATGAACTCCCGGCCTTCGGGCACGAACTGCGCGACCAGTTCGGGAATACCGATCCCCAGGTTCACGTATGATCCATCGGGGATGTCTTGTGCGGCCCGGGCGGCCATCTGTTCTCGACTCCAGCCTGCGGTCATGGGTAACTCCTGCCCTCAGCGATCAGCACGTCTTCGTGCATGGGGTTGCTGACCTCGACCACGCGATCGACAAAGATGCCGGGGGTCACGACATGTTCCGGGTCGATCCCGCCGCGCTCGACAATCCGCTCGGCCTGTACGATGGTGGTGGTGGCGGCCATGCACATCAGCGGGCTGAAGTTCCGCGCGGTCTTGTTATAAATCAGGTTGCCCAATGGGTCGGCGGTCTTGCACTTGATCAAGGCGAAATCCGCCTTCAGCCAGCGTTCCAACACATAGGTCCGGCCGTCGAACTCGCGGTGTTCCTTGCCCTCGGCCAGCACTGTGCCGACGGTGGTCGGTGTGTAGAAAGCCGGGATCCCCGCCCCGGCGGCGCGGATCCTCTCGGCCAGCGTTCCCTGCGGGACCAGGTCCAGTTCGATCTTGCCTTCACGGTACAGCTTGGGAAACACGCGTGACTGACTGGACCGGGGAAACGAACAGACCATTTTTTTAACCTGCCCGTTACCGATCAGGGCAGCCAGACCCACCTCGCCGTTGCCGGTGTTGTTGTTGATGACGGTCAGGTTTTTCGCGCCGTGATCGATCAGGGCGTGGATCAGTTCAATAGGACTGCCTGACGCGCCAAAGCCGCCGATCATCACCGTCGCCCCGTCGGGGATGTCGGACACGGCTTCAGCCACGGATGGGCACAGCTTGTTGATCACTGTCAGTTACTCCGGATCGCGATCATTCGAAGAATACCTCGGTCTGTTCCCACAATGATTCGATACGGTCGATGCGGTCGGCCGTCTTGTCCTTCAGCTCACGAGCCACCCGGGCAACCATCAGCTCGGCAATCGCAACGACCGGCACGGAGCTGTCGAACGGGCCGATGGCCGGGACGGTGATTTCACACCAGTTGTCGGTGAACTCGACCAACGGCGACAACGGGCCGTCCGTGATGGCGACGATCGGCACGCCGCTGCGAGCAAGGATCTTCGTGGCGTTTACGACCAGTTTCCGATAGCGGTAGAAGTCGAACACCACCGCCACATCATTCTTACGAGCATGGCTCAATTCGCTGCCCAGCGACCGGTCTTCCGGCAGGTGAACGTTCGGCCGGATCATGGATAGTCCGCTGTGGAAAGCCATGGCCCCGGCTCGGGAGGTTTCGCCCGTGAGGATCCAGACATGCCGGGCACCCACGATTGGCTTGACAAGACGGGCGATCCGGTCTTCCTGCACGGCCTGAAAAACCGAGTCGATCGCTTCATGGATGGCCTGTCGGGCCAGCGGGTGTGTTTTTTCTTCGCTGCGGATGCGTTGGCTGGGCCGGGCGAGTTTTCGCGAAACTTCGGTCCGTACAAAGCGTTGCAATTCGGAGTAGCCGTCGAACCCCAGCTTATTGGCGAAACGGACCACGGACGGCCGACTGGTCCCCACCTTGTCTGCCAGATCAGCCACCGTCCCGAACGCGAGCAGGGTCGGATCAGCGAGCACCGCCTCGGCGATCCGTCGATCGGTGGGCGTCAGGTCGTTCCCGGCACAGGCCACCAGTTCTGTGAGAGACGAGGGCTTTTTCATGTGTAACATATATTACAATATTGAATGTGAATGTTCAATATGTTACAATTCTGGGGTGTCCAAAATTCGCTGGTAAATCATTCTCCTGAGAAAAGAGGTGCGGCTTGGTCAACTCAGACGGGTACGATATGACGGATCGTCAGCGGGCGTTCCTGGAAACCATCGACAACGGCCGGTACGAACGGCAGATCATCAACGGCCTGCGTCCGTTCCTCGATAAAAACGTACCGGACGACATGAAGGATTTTTATACCCCGCAGGAGTTGGAGGAACTGCGGTCTCTGAAAGGCACGCCACGCGACGTCGAGTCACGCATGCCCGTGAAAGTCACACGGCATTATTTCGAGCTGGCCAGACGAAGCGACTCGTTGAAACGGCTGGTCAAGGCCAACCCGGCGGAAACGATGGACCTCGCTGGCTCGGAAGACCCCGGCCATCAGATGGACTTCTCCCCCGTCGAAGGCATGTTGCACAAGTACGAGATGGGGCTGCTGTACACGATCTCGACCTGTTCGTCACACTGCCGGTTCTGCTATCGGGAAGAGCTGATTGCTCGGAAAGAGGTTCAGCGCCAGGACGGGACGGTCGCGAAAAAGGGGATCGCCCAGATCCCCGACGTGGTCCGCTACATCAAGGCCCACAACCAGCAGGTGGAAGCCAACGGCGGGGTCCACCCGACGACCGGCCGTGAAAAGCTGCGCGAGATCCTGCTGTCGGGCGGGGACGCCTTGATGCTCAGCAACCGCAAGATCGGCGAGTGGCTCTCCGCCTTGGCCGAGGCGGGCATCGAAGCCATCCGCATGGGAACCAAAGAGATGGCGTTCTTCCCCAAGCGCTTCGACAACGCCTTCCTCTCAATGCTGGACAACTTTCACCGGACCTATCCGGACGTGAATCTGCGCCTGATGGTGCACTTCAATCACCCGGACGAGTTTCTACTTAAAGACCCCGACGGCAACTACTTGTCCAATCCCAACGGCTCGTTGAAGTGGCACGAAGACACACATCTGGCGCTGCAAGGCCTGATGCAGCGGGGATGGATGCACGTGGAAAACCAGGCCCCGATCATCAAAGGCATCAATGACAACGCTGACGCGTTGCGTATCCTTCAGCGGACGTTGTATCACGGGGGGATCAATAATCATTACTACTTCTGCGGCCGGGATATTGTGGCGTACAAGGCGTTCAACGTGCCGATCGAAACCGCCTGGCAACTGTTGAACGAATCTCAGAAGGGGCTGTCCGGCGTCGAGGCACACGCCCGGCTGTCGATCACCCATTACAAGGGCAAAACCGAGGTGGCGGCGGTGACCAGCAAGCCCATCCCGGGTGTGAAACACGCGGAGAACGGGGTGGTGATCTTCAAGAACTTGCGCAACGCGCTGGACGCACCGGACCGAGGCAAGACCTGCATCGTCGGGCGAAACCCTGGTGCCATCTGGTTCAACGATTACGAAGACCGCGTGATCTGCGACGAGGTCGGGCTGTATGACTACCAGCGCGTGAATAACAAGGTTATCCGCGACAGCCATTCATTAAACGTCGTACAGCCGACGAACTGCTGTTGACTTACACGGCGACGGAGTCTTTCAACGTCAAGTTGCTGCCGTAGGTACCCGGCTCGAACACGTGGACGCGGGTCATGTCGAGGTACATGCGAACCTGCGCCCCTTCTTCGATCGGCTCAGCCTTGACACGAGCGACGAGACGCTCATTTTCACGGGTCTGTGTGTAGAGGTCCATCGTGCTGCCGAGTGGTTCGACCACGCCGATGGTCACGTCGATGGCTTGATCTTCGTCGTTGGCGCCGTCAATGGGTCGCAGGTGCATAGCCTCGGGGCGGATACCGATGACGACCTCCTGGCCGACCTGCCCCTGACAGAGCTGAGCCTGTTCGGGGGTAAGCTTGACGCGGATGCCGGCTCCCTCGAAGGTCAGGTCGTTGCCTTGGCCGACCAGACGACCATCGAGGAAGTTCATCGGCGGGGTTCCGACGAAGCTGGCCACGAAGCGATTAACCGGGTGGTTATAGACGTTCAGCGGGGTATCGCACTGCTGAATCAGGCCTTCGCTCATGACGACGACGCGGTCGCCGAGGGTCATCGCCTCTTCCTGATCGTGTGTGACATAGATGGTGGTGGTCTGGAGTCGATGATGAAGGCGCTTCAGTTCAGCACGGGTCTCGACACGGAGCTTGGCATCGAGGTTGGACAGCGGTTCATCGAACAGGAAGCAGGCTGGGTTACGAACAATCGCTCGGCCGACGGCGACGCGCTGGCGCTGACCGCCGGATAAAGCCTTGGGCTTTCGGTCCAGCAGGTGCGTGATGCCGAGGATCTCCGCCGCGTGACGGACCTTCTGATCGATCTCCGCCTTGGGCACCTTGCGCAGCTTCAGCCCGAACGCCATGTTCTTGTACACCGTCATGTGCGGGTACAGGGCGTAGTTCTGGAACACCATGGCGATGTCACGATCCTTCGGCGGGACATCATTAACGATGCGATCACCGATGCGGATCGTGCCTTCGGAGATCTCCTCCAGCCCGGCCACCATGCGCAACGTCGTGCTCTTGCCGCAGCCGGACGGTCCGACGAGAACGATGAACTCTTTGTCTTGAATATGCAATGTGATGTTGTCGACCGCGCGGACGTCGCCGGGATAAATCTTCACCACGTTATCCAACAGAACCTCAGCCATGTCACCTAACCTCGTAAATATGTCATTTCCTATTCAATCGCCCGGCGACGCCCCCGCGTTATTCATAGCAGGCATGCACCACGCGTTCAGTCCTACCATTGTACGACATCCTGAGCAGGTTGGAAAGCCCAGATGTTTCGGTTGATGGACATAACCCCGTATGTATCAAGTATTTTGGCGTTTCCGACAAGTGCCTTGTCAGGCCATACCCTGCAAGGAGAAATCCTGGCAAACCGGGAGAAATGGGCAACTCATGTGAGATATTGCTGGCGATACCAATGCCAGAGTTTTTCCAAGCCCTCGGCAACGGGCGTTTGGGGCTCGTAGCCTAACAATTGACGGGCCTTGTCCACGTTGGCGAAGGTGATCTTGGGTTCGCTGGGTGGAGCGGGCGGGGTTTCAAGAATCGCCTTCTTGCCGACCAGCTGTTCGATGATGGTTACAAAGTCTTTCATCAGGACGGGTTCACCCCGGCCGAGGTTGATGATCTCGTACCCCAACGGGCGATCCATTGCGGCACTGACCCCCTGAACGATGTCGTCCACGAAGGTCCAGTCCCGCTTCATGTCGCCGGCATCAAAGAGCGTGATCGTCTGGTCGCGGACGATACGGTCGGTGACCATGAAGGGCATCATGTCCGGCCGGGCACGGGGGCCATAGACGCTGAAGAACCGTAAGGCGGTAAAGTTCAGCCCGTGAAGGTTGTGGTAGGTATACCCGAGCAGCTCGATGGCCTTCTTGGATGCCGGGTATGCGGAAAGTGGTCGGTTGCACGGGTCGGTTTCGATAAAGGGCAGTTGATCGGTCTTGCCATAGATGCTGCTGGTGCTGGCGAAGGCGAACACCTCGACGCC